>NZ_DLTK01000080.1:0-21559 GCF_002500885.1 Brevundimonas sp. UBA7838 | reverse complement strand
GAACTGGAGGCCGCCGGGCGCGAGGCGTCCGAGGCCCTGGGCCGCGCCGCCCAGGCCGTGCGCGACGCCCTAGCCGAAAGCGAGGCCGACTGATGGCGACAGTGACGGTCGAGGTCAACGGTCGCCCCTATGCGGTGGGCTGCGCCGACGGGCAGGAAGAGAGGGTCCGCATCCTGGCCAAACAGTTCGACAACCAAGTGCGCCAGGTCGCAGGCGACGTGGGCCATGTTGGCGATCTGCGGCTGTTTCTGATGTCCGCGCTGATCCTGGCCGACGAGCTGCACGAGGCGCGGCTGAACGCTGGCAAGGCGGGGCCTTCGTCATCGGCCGCCCCGGCGGCGGCGTCGACGGACGGGGTCGCGGAGGCGCTGAACGCTGTCGCCGCGCGGATCGAAAAGATCGCCCAAAACCTCTAGGCGATTATTCCGCTGCGGATGCTGGCGTCGGGGCCGGCGAAGGCCTATCTTGATCGACGGCGGGTCTTGCTGCGGCTCACGTCGAAGACAACATATCCTTCTGACCTTAATTCACTCATAGGGATCTGTCCCTGTCCGGGCTCGAGGGCTTGGGCATACGGAGCCCACCTGGCTACCCAGGTCGAGAGGATTTAAACGTTCTTCACGGTTCGTGCGGCGCCGCCACCTTCCTCTCTTTGCGAGTGTGCTATCGCTCGTCGTGCGGCGGCTCTCTGCATGAGCACGCGTTCGCAGGGGCGGTTCGATGATCCAGGACAAGCACGAACTTCGATCGGCTGCCCGCGCCTTGCGCAAGCGTCTGGCCGAGGCAGATCCGCTGGCCGCCAGCCGGGCTGGGGACCATGCCGATGCGCTTCCGGCCGCTCGGATCGTCGCGCTGTATCGCGCCATGGGGTCGGAGCTGGCTACTGACGCCCTCGCCGCGGCGCTGGAGGCGGCGGGCCGCCGGCTGTGCCTGCCGGTCGTCGTAGAGCGCGACGCGCCGATGGAGTTCCGCGCCTGGTCGCCCGGCGAGCCGCTGGAGATGGACGCCGCCGGATGCCCCGCGCCGCTGCCTCTGGCCGAGGTCGTCATGCCGGACCTGATCCTGACGCCGCTGCTGGCCTTTGACGAACAGGGCGGGCGCCTGGGGCAGGGCGGCGGCTATTACGACCGGACCTTCGCCGCCCGACCCGACGCCATCCGCATCGGTTTCGCCTATGCCGGCCAGAAAGCCGAGCGGCTGGCGCTAGAGCCTCACGATATTCGACTGCATGGTGTTCTGACCGAGACCGGCTATACGGCTTTCGCATGAGACTGGCATTTTTCGGCGACGTCATCGGCAAGTCTGGTCGTGACGGCATAAGCGATCATCTTCCGGGCCTGAAGCGGGACCTGAAACTCGACTTCGTGGTCGTGAATGCTGAGAACGCTGCGGGCGGCTTCGGCATCACCGAGAACACGGCGCGCGAGCTGTTCATGGCGGGCGCCGACTGCCTGACGCTGGGCAACCACAGCTGGGACCAACGCGAGGCCCTGACCTATATCGTGCGCGAGCCGCGCCTGATCCGGCCGGCTAACTATCCGCGTCTTATGGATGCGCCAGGCGCCGGGGCCAATCTGTTCGAGACCCATTCGGGCCGCACGGTCCTGGTCATGAATGTGCTGGGCCGGGTGCATATGGACCCGATGGACGACCCGTTCGGGGCGGTGGAGCGCGAACTGGCGGCGGCGCCGCTGGGCGCGGTAGCTGACGCCGTGATCGTGGACATGCATGCCGAGGTCACGTCCGAGAAGATGGCCATGGGCCATTTCTGCGACGGGCGCGCGTCGCTGGTGGTCGGCACTCACACCCACGTCCCGACGGCCGACTGCCAGATCCTGCCCGGCGGCACGGCCTATCAGACCGATGCCGGCGGCTGCTGCGACTATGACAGCGTGATCGGCAACGAGAAGGAAGAGCCGCTGCGCCGCTTCACCACCCGGATTTCCGGCGGCCGCTACATGCCGGCCTCCGGCCCGGCGACCGTGTGCGGGGTCTTCGTCGAGACCGACGACCGGACGGGGCTGGCGACGCGGGTCGAGCCGATCCGGGTTGGCGGGCGGTTGTCTCAGGCGATCCCGGTCGTCTGACGCGCCCGGCGACGGTCGATCACCGTCTGGCGCACGACCATCAGCTCGGCCGCGCGACGTTTGGGCGTGTGGGTCGCCAGCACATAGGCCTGTGCGGATCGCGCCAGCGCCAATCGTTCCTCGGGTGACGAGATCAGCCGGTCCATCGCCGCCGCCAGTGTCTTCGGGGTCACCGCATCGACATAGAGGGCGTGCGGCCCGCTGGCTTCACGCAGGCCGCCGCGCCCGGACGAGATCAGGGCCGCGCCTGCCGCATGGGCCTCGATCGCCGTGAGGCCGAACGGCTCATCCCAGACAGACGGCGTCAGGGCGATGGCGGCCGTCTGCATCCGTCGCCGCACCTCGCCCAAAGGCGCGGACTTCAGCACCTCGACCCGGTCGCCATACTTTTCCAGCGGCGCGACATGTCGGGCCGCCCAGCGCGCATGATCGTCCCAGTCGTTCAGCATCAGCACGGCGCGCCAGTCGGGATGGGCGTCCAGAACGCAGGGCAGGGCGGCGCACAGCACATCGACGCCCTTTTCCGGCATGGCGCGCCCGGCGAAAGCGATCACCGGCTCTCGATCCTCGGGCGAGGCCAGCCAGGCGCCGGCCTCGATGGGGTTGGGCACCGCGAACGCCCGGTCGTGCAGATCGGGGAAGGTGCGCACGAAGGCGTCGCGCTCCGCCACGCTCACGAAGACCAGGCCGTCTAGCCGCTCATAACGCGCCCGATAACGCCATCGGTCGATGGGGTGGCGCGGCGGGCGCAGGGCGTTGTGGCGATAGAGAAGGTGGGGCGTCTCGGGCAGGGCCTGCTGCACGGCCAGCGCCTGTTTCACCTGCTGATGATGTTCGATCACATCAGGTCGAAAGGCGCGCAGCCGCTCGATCAGGGTGGGCATGCGGCCACGCCCCGCCGGCAAGGCGTCCACGTTCGTTGAAACGCCGTCGTCCGCGCCTTGGCAGCAGAAGATGCGCGTCTCGCTACCTTGCTCGACGCCCGCCATCGTTCGCACCACCGTCTCCATCGAGTTCGGCTGAGCTTCGGAAAACAGGCAGCCCGGAGGGAGCAGGATGGCGGTGCGCAAAGGTCGCCTCAAGTGGGAAGGTCGGCGCGACCTATAAACGGTTCGTGGCGGATCCGCGACGGCGCCGCTTGGTCAGCACTTGCGCCGCGCTCTCAGCCGCAATCGCATGGGTTCGCGGCTGCGTAAGGTGATCTGGTGGACCGGACGGGGTTCCACCGTGGTCAGGGCCTCGACATCGGCGACGCGAAGGATGGCGGCCAGGGCGATCATCGCCTCCTGCAGGGCGAAGGCGGCGCCGATGCAGACGCGGGGTCCGGCGCTGAATGGAATGTAGGCGTAGCGGTCGATGGCCTTGCGGTTCTCGGGCAGGAAGCGATCAGGCTTGAAGGCGTCGGGGTCGTCCCACAGCAGCTGGTGACGCTGGAGGATCCACGGCGAGATGATGACGGTGGCGCCGGCCTTGATCGTCTGTCCGCCGATCTCGTCGTCGGCCAGGGCCTTGCGGGCCATGGTCGGGGCGGGCGGAAACAGGCGCATCGTCTCCTCCAGCACGGCGCGGGTCCAAGGCAGGGCCTCGGCCCATTTCGGATCGGAGACGTCGAAGGCGTCGGCCTCGGCCTGGAGCCGGGCCAGATACTCGGGCTGGCGCGACAGCAGATGCAGGGTCCAGCCCAGGGCGCGGGCCGTGGTCTCGTGTCCCGCCAGGATGAAGGTCAGGATATTGGCCGCGACCTCTTCGTCGCTCAGGCCCGGACCGCCGTGTTCGTCGCGGGCCAGCAGAAGCGCGCTGAGCAGGTCGTCGGGCGGCGCGTCGCCGCTCTCGATCTTGGCGCGGCGGGCCTCGACCAGCTTCGTCACACGCTGCTCGAAGAAGCGGGCCGAGCGGAAGCTGGCCAGGCGGCCCAGGCGCGGGGCCCAGTCCGGTGCACCCAGCACGTCCAGCGGATCGATGCGCGCGCCGTTGGCCAGAAACTGGTTCAGCGCCCGCTCGAACCCGCGGGCCTCGCCGCCCAGCTCGTCCGAGAACATGGTCGCCGACAGAATGTCGAAGGTCAGGCCCGACATCTCGCTGTCGATATCCAGCACCCGCCCGCGCGCCGACAGCGACCAGGCGGCCACACGCGCGTGACAGACCTCGGCCATCCTTGCGTTCAGGGTCGCCATCTTGGCGGGGGTGAACAGGGGCGCGAGGATGCGCCGGGCGCGACGCCAGACCTCGCCCTCGGTCAGCAGCAGGCCTTCCGCCAGCATCGGCCCCAGCACACGCCGTTGCAGATCGCCCTTCACATAGTTGGCGGCGTTCTCGGTCAGGACGTGCCGCACGCCCTCAGGATGGCTGACCACCAGGATTTCGCCAAAGGCCGAGGATCCATACAGTTGCGGCTCGGTGAAATGCCGCTCGGACCACATCTGGATCGGGTCGCGCCAGCTGATCCACAGGAAGGGCAACAGCGACAGCGGTTTGCCCGCGCGCCGGGGCGGGATCGCAGGGCGGAAGATGGTGTCGGCGGTCGTCGCGTCCATCAGACGCTCCCTGTTCAAGTCGCCGGTTCAGCCAGGCGCATCGCTCCTGAAACGCGCCATCCGGCTCCTGCGTTCATGCGGGATCAATGCGACGTCAACGCGACGGGCGCGCCCTGCCGATCGCGGCGAGCAACCGCGTCATATCTTCGGCGGCTAGGTCTTTCGAGCGCTGGCTGGAGACGACGGGTTTCGAAGCCGTGGCCGCGGGAGGAGCGGCTTGAGTCGCTCTCTTCCTTTCGCGCCGTTCGAACAGAAAGCGTTGAAGACCCCATACGAGGTGAGGCGTCCACGGCTGGCCGCAGGCGGTGCTCTTGCCGGCCTTGTTCAGCAGGCCGGCGACCTCGTTAGGCCGGGTGAAGCCGCCCTTGAAACAGGCGCGGAGCAGGGGGTCGAGCTCGTCCAGAAACGCCTCCTTGGAGCGATCGCGAAAGGCGAAATGCTTCAGCTCGTCTCTGGTGATCTGCGAAGGCTTGGAAGACGGCCGCCCTCCCGACGCAGCCTTGGTGCGGGTGGGCGCCGCTGGCTTTCCGCCGCCGCGATAGGGTCCCTTGGCCAATCTCAGTTCGCCGGAGGGGCGGTCGGCGCCCAGGCCTTCATCTCGGCGATCTCGCGCGTCTGGGTATCGACGACGCTCTGGGCCATGCGGCGGATTTCGGGGTCGCGGCTGTCGCGCAGGGCGACCTTGGCCATGGCGACGGCGCCTTCGTGGTGGGCGATCATCTTGGCGACATAGGCCTGGTCGATCGTCTGACCCGAGGCGGCGGCCATCTTGCGGTGCATCTCGGCCTCGGAGGCGGCGAAGGCTTTGTCTCCGGATGTGGCGCCCGCGGTGGGGCCGCCCATATCGTGACCGGCATGACCCGCGGCTTCCATCTGTTCCGTCGTGCGCGCCGCCGCAGCCTGGTTGGCGGCGGAGGTATCCCGAAGCGCCTGCTGCACTGGATCGCCGCCGCCATCGCAGGCGCTCAGCAGGCCCAGCAAGACGAGCGGCGTCAGGACCCGGATCATGCCGCGTCGCCCAGCCAACTCGGCATCCAGCCTTCGTGCCATTCGCGCAGATGGGCGACAGGGATGCTGAACAGTTCGCCCTTGTCGCCCTTGGAGGCGAAGGCGGCGCCACCCGCATGGCCGACGACCGAAGCGTGCAGACCCGCCTCACGCGCCTTGGCGATGATGGCGTCAGCGTCAGGCACAGCGACCAGGTAACGGGCCTGGTCCTCGGCGAACAGGAAGATGTGGGCGTGGGCGGCGCTGGAGGCGTCCAGGGTGACCCCGACGTCGGAGGCCAGCGCCAGATCGGCGGCGGCGCCGATCAGACCGCCGTCCGAGAGGTCGTGAACCACGGTCAGTTCGCCCGCCTCGATCCGGTCGCGCACGAAGTCGCCGGTCTTCTTTTCCAGCTTCAGATCGACGGGCGGCGGGGCGCCGTCCTCGCGGCCCAGGACCTCGCGCAGATAGATGGACGCGCCCAGTTCGCCCTGGGTCTGGCCGATCAGGACCAGCGCATCGCCCTCGGCCATGGTCGAGAAGCCGGTCACCACGTCGTAGTTGGGCAGCAGGCCGACGGCGCCCACGGTCGGGGTCGGCGGAATGGCGACCCCGTTGGTCTCGTTATAGAGCGACACGTTTCCGCTCACGACCGGGAACACCAGTTCGCGGCAGGCCTCGGCCATCCCGTCGATGGCGCGAACGATCTGGCCCATGATCTCCGGGCGCTGCGGGTTGCCAAAGTTCAGGTTGTCCGTGATGGCGATCGGACGGCTGCCCACGGCGGTCAGGTTGCGCCAGGCCTCGGCCACCGCCTGTTTGCCGCCCTCGTAGGGGTCGTTCTGGACGTAGCGGGGGGTGCAGTCCGAGGTGACGGCCAGACCCTTGTCCGTACCATGCACGCGCACCACGCCGGCGTCGGCGCCGGTCGCCGAGTCCTGCAGTGTGTCGGCCATGACGTGGCGGTCGTACTGTTCCCAGATCCAGCGCTTGGAGGCCATGTCGGGGCAGGCGACGACCTTCATCACCGCATCAGCCCAGTTCTCGGGCGCAGGAATGTCCGAGTGGTTCAGCTTGGGCTGAAGCTCCGGCTGGACCCACGGGCGGTCATACAGGGGCGCGTCGTCGAAAAGCGGCGCCAGCGGCACGTCGGAGACGGTCTCGCCGTGATGCTTCAGCACCAGGTGGCCGGTGTCGGTGGTCACGCCGATGATGGCGAAGTCCAGGCCCCACTTCTGGAAGATGCGATAGCCGACGTCTTCATAGCCGGGCTTCAGCACCGCCAGCATCCGCTCCTGGCTTTCCGACAGCATCATCTCATAGGCCGTCATGCCGGTTTCGCGCTGCGGCACCTTATCGAGGTTCAGTTCGATGCCGACGCCGCCCTTGCCTGCCATTTCGACGGAGGAGGAGGTCAAGCCCGCCGCGCCCATGTCCTGAATGGCGGCGACGGCGCCGGACGCCATCAGCTCCAGCGTCGCCTCGATCAGCAGCTTTTCGGCGAACGGATCGCCGACCTGGACCGTGGGGCGTTTCGCCTCCGACTCGTCGTCGAACTCAGTCGAGGACATGGTGGCGCCGTGGATGCCGTCGCGGCCGGTCTTGGAGCCGAAATAGACCACGTCATGGCCCGCCTCCGGCGCGGCCGAATAATAGATTTCGTCGGCGCGGGCCAGGCCGACGCACATGGCGTTGACCAGGATGTTGCCGTTGTAGCCCTTATGGAAGTTGGTCTCGCCCGCGACCGTGGGCACGCCGACGCAGTTGCCATAGCCGCCGATGCCGGAGACCACGCCCTTGACCAGGCGTTTGGTCTTTTCATGCGACGGATCGCCGAAGCGCAGGGCGTTCAGCAGGGCCACCGGCCGCGCGCCCATGGTGAAGACGTCGCGCATGATGCCGCCCACGCCTGTCGCCGCACCCTGGTAGGGCTCGATGTAGGACGGGTGGTTGTGGCTCTCCATCTTGAAGATGCAGGCATCGCCGTCGTCGATGTCGATCACCCCGGCGTTCTCGCCCGGACCGCAGATGACGCGCTCGCCGGTGGTGGGGAACTTGCCCAGGTGGATTTTTGAGGACTTGTAGGAGCAGTGCTCGGACCACATGACCGAGAAGACGCCCAGCTCGACGTGGTTGGGCTCGCGCCCCAGTCGGTCGAGGACGACCTGATATTCATTGGGGGCCAAGCCGTATTCGGCGGCCAGTTCAGCCATCGACTTCTGGGGGGTCTTTTGCGGAGCGCTCATGGGCGGCGCTTCTAGCCGCAGATGGGCCGAATGTCAGCCCGCGCGGCGCAAGAACGGGGAACATCGTCCATCGCAGGTGGTTGATTTCGTCGACAGCCAAAGGAGCCGCCATGACCGACACGCCCATCGACCCCGCCGCCACCCCCGAAGATGACGACCTGCCCGAGATCGCCGCCGACGACGCCGGCGCCTCCGCCCTGGCCGAACGGGCTCAGAAACAGGCCGATGACGCCGAGGAGGACGAGGCGTGAGCAAGCCCCACACCGACCGCATCGTCCCGGCCTCGGGCCAGCAGATGGATCGTTCCAATGATCCTGAAACCACGGCGGAGATGGACGCCGCGGCGCCGCAAGCGGCTCTGGCCAGCCGTCGTCAGCGGCTGACCGGTTCGGCCGTCGGGGTGGGCAGCGTCGGCTTCGATGAAACCGGCGCCTTCGATGTGGGCGCCGATGACCACGCCCCTCAGGACGATGCGGTCACCGAGAAACCCTGAGGCTTATCGAGCGCGTTCGACGCCCGGCCGCAGGCGGAAGGTCAGAAGCAGGCCGCCGATCAGCAGAACGATCGCGCCGGCCAGGGCCGTGAAGGCGACGGTCGGCTTGTCCGCCTGTTCGGCGACGAACGCGCCCAGGAGGCCCCAGGCCGTCGGCATCGGATAGGCGAGGGTGCGCAGCACAGCGGTCACCGCCAAGGCGACGACCGTGACGGCGACGATGGCGACGATGGCCCACAGGTCAGGCGACAGGGCGGCGGGCAGGGCGTTGAACGCGGTCGCCGTCGTGATCAGGTTCAGCGGCGCAGCCACCGTCAGCCAGCCCGCCAGGGCCGCCAGCGGCCAGACCAGCAGGATGCGCTCGCGATCGAACATCCCCAGCGCGCGGATGTGGCCGGATACGGCCAGCATCGGCAGTAACAGCGCGATCAGCGAGGCGAAAATCACGCCCACGCTGGCGGCCTTCAGGTTCAGGGCCGCCACGATGATCCAGAATCCAATGCCGAAGAAGGCGACGGCGGACGGCAGACCCATTCGACCCAGCAGCGGGCTTTCGCCCGTCTGCGGCAGGGCCTGACGGATCGCATAGGCCAGAATGCCGATATAGATCAGGCCCCAGATCGAGAAGGCGTAGCCCGCAACGCGCAGGGTGCTGTTGCCGTCTGCGGCGAACTCGGCCTGGTTCAGGCCCAGGCCGGCCAAGTTCTGCACCAGAGGTACGACGATCGCGAACAGGGCGGCGGCCAGGACGACCAGACGACGGGTGCGTTGGCGGGGCGTGGGACGGATGATGGAGGACATTCGATTTCCAATGCGACGCTTGTTCCCGCCTTTACGCCTCGCCACGCCAGAAGGTTCACCGCGACCGGCAGAAAAGTGAAGCTTGCATTGGCCGCCGGCGGCTTCATCCTGCCCGACATGACGCTCAAAACCTCCCTGCCGGCCGTGCTGATCGCGATCGTCGTGGCAGCGGGCCAAGCGTCCGCCCAGACGAGCGGAGCGCAGCTGCCCACCTCGGTCCAGACCGCCTGGTCACGTGTTCGCGCAGCCTTGACGCCTCAGCAGCAGGCCAATGAGCTGCGGGGCTTCCTGTCGGCTCTCGCCAACGAGAACAGGCGGCCGACGACGCCGGCGCTGGATGCGCGCGATATCGCCTCGGGCCGCGCCGTGTCGCTGGACGATCCGGCCCTGCTGCAACGTCCGCAAGCGCATGAGGTCACAGTGACGGTGGACGGTCAGTTCCTGATCTTCCGCCCGCTGTCCCGCGCCAGTCTGGAGCCGTTTTTCGGCCGTTAGGAACAATCGGCCCGACCGCGTGGTTGTCAGGTGCAGTCCATACTCAAGGAGCCTATCATGGCCGATACCGACAACACCCAGCCATCGCTCGAAGACGAAGTCGCCGCCAACCGCGCTATCGAACAAGGCCTCGGCGTCGGCGCCCGCGAACTGGCCGCCCAGCGCGAACCGGGCGGCGTGGTTACGCCGGACGAGGACGAAGGTTCTGAAGACGGCGTATCGACCGACGCTGACGAACTGGACGAAAGCCTGGCCGTTCAGGGAGTCGACGACGCCGACTGATCAAGCGGCGGCGTAGATGCTCTGGAACAGGGTCGCGCCGTCGGCGGAGCCGAGTTCGGCTTCGAAGGCGCGATCCGGGTGGGGCATCATGCCCAGGACGTTGCCGCGCGCGTTCTGGATGCCGGCGATATCGTTGACCGAGCCGTTCGGGTTGTCGACGTAGCGGAAGACGACCTGACCCTCGCCCTCGATCCGGGCCAGGGTCTCGGAGTCGGCGAAGAAGTTTCCGTCGCCGTTGCCCTGGGTCATCGTCACTTCGCGCTGGCCCTGATAGCCGGCGGTGAAGCGGGTCTGGCCGTTGGCGACGGTCAGGGCGATCGGCTTGCAGACGTATTTCAGACCCTTGTTGCGCAGCAGGGCGCCGGGCAGCATTCCGGCCTCGCACAGGATCTGGAAGCCGTTGCAGATGCCGACCACGGCGACGCCGTCGTCCGCCGCCTTCTTGACCGCCTGCATGACCGGCGACTGAGCCGCCATGGCGCCGCAGCGCAGATAGTCGCCGTAGGAGAAGCCGCCGGGAATGACGATCAGGCCCAGGCCTTGGGGCAGTTCGGTCTCGGCGTGCCACACCAACGAGACCGGCTCGCCGGTGGAGCGTTCGACGGCGACCTTGCAGTCGCGATCACAGTTGGAACCGGGGAAGACGATGACGGCTGCGCTCATGGCGCGGGCCTTTAGCAGGCTTCTTTCGCCTTGTCAGGACGTCGTGCGCGCCCGACCGGTCAGCCAGGCGATCAGGAAGATGACAAAGCCGCCCAGGGACAGGCCCATGCCGACCCAGCCGGTCGAGGCCCAGCCATAGCCCGCCGCGATCGCCATCCCGCCCAGCAGCGGGCCGATGGCGTTGGCCGTGTTGAACGCCGAATGGTTGAGCGCCGCCGCCAGGGTCTGGGCGTCGCCGGCGACGTCCATCAGCCGCGTCTGCAGGATCGAACCCAGGCCGCCTCCGCCGCCGATCAGGAAAACCACGACCATCACGGCCCACAGGTGGGGCGCCGCCAGCGGATAAAGCGCCAACGCCGCTGCGCTCCATAACAACAGGCCGCCCGCCGCCTTGAACCCTAGATGATCCGCCGCCCAAGCCCCCAGGATATTGCCCAGGAACATGCCCACGCCGAACACGGCGAAAACCCACGGCAGCACGCCGGGGCTGGCGCCCGTCACCGCCTCAAGCGTGGAGGCCAGATAGGCGTAAACTGCGAACATACCGCCAAAACCGATGGCGCCCACGCCCAGGGTCAGCCAGACCTGGCCGCGCTTGAGGGCACCCAACTCGCGCCAGGGGCTGGCGTGGGGGTGGGCCGGATCGCGCGGTGCGAACAGGGCGACCAGGGCCATGGTGACGACGGCCAGCATGCCGACAATGGCGAAGGTCCAGCGCCAGCCGTGGGCATGGCTGATGACGTTGACGACGGGCACGCCCAGAACGGTGCCGACCGTCAGTCCCATCAGGATGGTCGAAACCGCGCGCGTGCGAAAATGCAGCGGCACGATCGAGGCCGCGACCAGGGCCGCCACGCCGAAATAGGCCCCGTGCGGCAGGCCGCTGAGGAAGCGGAAGACCAGCATCCAGTGATAGGTTGGGGCCAGGGCGCTGGCCACATTGCCGATGGCGAACAGGGCCATGAAGGCGATCAGCAGCAGCCAGCGTGGGTAGCGCGCTCCTAGCACGGCCAAGATCGGCGCGCCGACCACGACGCCTGCGGCATAGGCGCTGATGACATGGCCGGCGGTCGGCGCATCGACGCCAAGCCCGGCGGCGAAGTCCGGCAGGATGCTCATGGCCGCGAACTCGGTCACGCCGATCGCGAACCCGCCCATGGCTAGAGCGATCAGCACGAGGGCGACCGCCCCGCGCGAGCGGACGGGAAGGGGAGTGTCGAAGGCGGCGTCGGTCATGTTGCGCTGCACACTAATCAGCGTTCATGACGCCACAAGGGCGACGCCGCCCCACAACGATCACGCTTTGTTTTCGTAGGTCGCCGTGATCGACGCCTTGGCCAGGGTGTGGAAATGCAGGTTGAAGCCGAACACGGCGCCGGAGTTGTCGGCCGTGATGTCCAGGCTTTCGACATCCACCGCAAAGACGGTGAAGATGTAGCGGTGCGGCCCATGACCGGGCGGGGGGGCGGCGCCGCCGAAGCCGGGCTGGCCATAGTCGGTACGGCCCTGGACGGCGGTATGCGGCAGATGCCCGCCCGGCGAGCCGGCGCCGGCCGGCAGCTCGGTCACATCCGCCGGAATATTGGCCACCGTCCAGTGCCAGAAGCCCGAGCCGGTCGGCGCATCGGGATCATAGCAGGTGATCGCATAGCTCTTGGTCCCTTCCGGCGCGCCGGACCAGGAGAGCTGCGGCGAGGTGTTGCCCTTGGCGTGAACCTGGGCGTCCGGCAGCACGCCGCCGTCCTGGATATCGGTGGAGGTAAGGGTGAAGGTCATGGGCGCTCCGTCAATCAAGCCGTCTGCTAAACTGGCGTCGATGCCGAAGGATGCAACTGTCTCCTTCCCGCGACATGGGAGAGGAGACAGCAGATTTTACGCCGCCTCGATGCGGTAGCTTTCGATCACCGTATTGGCGAGCAGCTGCTCGCACATTTTCTTGGCTTCGCCTTGCGGGTCTTCGGCGCCGGCGAGGTCGAACTCGATCAGCTTGCCGACGCGGGCATTGGAGACGCCCGACCAACCCAGACCCTGCAGGGCGCCTTCGACGGCCTTGCCCTGAACATCCAGGACGCCGGGCTTGAGGAAGACGTGAACTTTTACCTTGGCCATCAGTGCAGTCCTCCCTGGATCACCGTCGGCATGCCCTTCATGATGCCCAGGCGACGCGCGACTTCGGTATAGCTTTCAATGACATTGCCCAGGTCGCGGCGGAAACGGTCCTTGTCCAGCTTCTCGCCGGTCGAGGCGTCCCACAGGCGGCAGCTGTCGGGGCTGATTTCGTCGGCCAGCAAGACGCGGCTGAAGTCGTTTTCCCACACCCGGCCGAACTCGATCTTGAAGTCGACCAGGGTGATGCCGACGGCGCTGAACATGCCGGAAAGATAGTCGTTCACCCGCACCGTCATCGCCAGCATGTCGTCCAGCTCCTGGGTCGAGGCCCAGTTGAAGGCGGTGATGTGCTCTTCGGTGACCATCGGGTCGTTGAGCTCATCCTTCTTGTAATAGAACTCGATGATCGAGCGGGGCAGGGGCGTGCCTTCCTCGATGCCCAGGCGCTGGCTCATCGAGCCGGCGACGATGTTGCGGCACACGACTTCGAGCGGAATGATCTCGACTTCGCGGATCAGCTGCTCGCGCAGGTTCAGACGCTTGATGAAATGGTTGGTCACGCCGATGCCGTTCAGGCGCGACATGATGAACTCGCTGATCTGGTTGTTCACCACGCCCTTGCCTTCAAGAACGGCCTTCTTCTGCGCGTTGAAGGCGGTGGCGTCGTCCTTGAAGTACTGGATCAGGGTGCCGGGCTCGGGTCCTTCGTACAGGATCTTGGCCTTGCCTTCGTAGATCTTCTTGCGCTTGCTGTTCATGGTCCGGTCCCGGCTTACGGGCGCCCTCCAGAAACAAAAATCGCGCGGCCATATGTGGAGGGGGAAGACCCGGTCCTGGCGGCGCGTTTCGGAATCGTTCGGGCAGTCAATCTCGTTCGGGGTCTCCTTAGCCGAAGGCGGCCCTCGATACAAATGAGGATGGCCGGCGCTGCAATCATTGGGGACAGGATGTCCATGCGACGGAAGTCAGGTTGCGTTCGCGGGCGGGCGGTCTATAGACGGCGCTTGCCCCGACGTTAGCGGGGTGGACGGAGCTTTGCTGAGCGAAATGACGACCTTCGACGATCGGGAAAAGGCCTTCGAAGCCAAATACGCCCTCGATCAGGAGCAGGAGTTCAAGGCCATCGCCCGGCGCAACCGGATGCTGGGCCTTTGGGCTGCGGAAAAGATGGGCTTGTCGAGCGAAAGCGCGGACCAGTACGCCGCCGCCGTAGTGCGCGCCGATTTCGAGCAGCCGGGAGACGAGGACGTGTTCCGCAAGGTCGCCGGCGACTTCAAGGCCTCGGGCCTGTCGGTGTCGGAGGGCGAGATTCGCTCCAAGATCGACGAACTGGCCTCGATCGCTCGCGAGCAGATTCGCGCCGGCGAGTAATCACCTCGGTCTTTGGACTGATCTGAGAATTCGAAAGGGCCGCACCCGGGGGAAAGTGCGGCCCTTTCTTCTTGCCGGGGACGTTGGGGGGATGTCTCACCCGGCGTACTGTGCGTCTCGCGCCCCTGAAGAACACCAGGGCCGAGATTTGGTTTCAGGCGTCGCCGCCCGAAACCAAATATTTTTTACGGCATCAGAACCGTGTCGACGACGTGGACGACGCCGTTCGATTGGCCCACGTCGGCCTGCGTGATCGTGGACTTGCCGCCCTTGGCGTCGGTGATGACCCAGGTGTTGTTCGGGCCGGCCGAAACCTTCAGTTCTTCACCCTGAACCGTCTTCAGCGTGGCGGTGCCGCCGTTGGCCTCGGCCTGGGCTGCGATATCGGCGGCCGTCAGACGACCGGCGACCACATGGTAGGTCAGGATCTTGGTCAGATCAGCCTTCATCGCCGGCTGCATCAGGCTGGTGCGCGTCGCCTCGGGGATCTTCTCGAATGCGGCGTTGTCAGGGGCGAAGACCGTGAACGGACCCGCGCCCTGCAGGGTGTCGACAAGGCCGGCGGCCTTCACGGCGGCGACCAGGGTGGTCAGGTTGGAGGCTTTGGAGGCGTTGGCGACGATAGTCTCGTTCGGGCTCATGGCAGCGCCGCCCACCATCGGGTCGGTCGCGGGGGCCATGGCGGCGCCGTCGGCCGGAGCCATGGCGGTCGATTCCGCCGGCGTCGTGGCGGCCGGCTCGTTGTTGCCGCAGGCGCCGAGCGCCATCAGCGCGCCGCCGGAGACGGCGACGAGCATAAGATTGCGAAGTTTGGTCATGTGTTCGTTCCCTTTGGCCGCTCTCAAGGCGGTAACGGGAACGTTACGCGCGACACCGCACAATGGATGCATTGCGCGCGACAAGACATCGCAGCTTCACCATTGAGTTTTCACTCGTAGTTCTATGCTGCTTTGCAGCAAGAAACCTATCGTTCGATCAGATCAGTCAACGAATTCCAGATGTTCGCCTTGTCTGCCAGGGGAATCGCATGAGCGGGGCTGGATGAAGGCAGGTCGATAAGGCGAACCTCTGCGACGTCGCCGATAATGCGCCGTCCCAACTTGGCCGCCAGCTTGCCGTTGAAGGCGACCGCTCTCAGCCGCGGCAAGCTGCCGATCAGGCCGCGCAGATCAGCCGCCTCCGGCGAGCGGATCGCGGCATCCAGACTGCCTGACCGTTCCGCCGACGCAATCACATCCCACAGTCCCACGCCGCGCGTCTTCAATCGACCCAGCCGCTGCTCATAGGGTTGTGCCGCCAGGTCTTCACCCAGCACCCCGCTGATCAGCAGCCAGAAGGCGTTGCGCGGATGGGCGTAGTACTGGGCCGCCTTCAGCGAGGCGTCGCCGGGCAGGCTGCCCAGGATCAACAATCGGGTTTCCGCATCGACGACGGGTGCGAACCCCAGCCTGCGACCGCCCGTATGGTCCGTCACTTGACCGGCGGGTCGTCGCGCAGCCAGCCGGTGATCGAGCGGCGCTTACCGCCTGCGTAGGCGGCGACTGGTGCCACAGAGTGCTGGCGGGGTGTCTTGAATACCGTCCAGACGTTGAAACCCGGCTTGAAGCCGCGTTCGATATCGCCGTTTGCGTCGTGAAACAGCAACTGGCCGCCCCAATCCGGCCGCCAATCGCGCGACAGCCCCAACGTATAGGCCGCCCGCCGCTCGCCGACGCCTGTGTCGTCGTGCTGGGTCAGGAAGTCGCCGGGCCGGAACCAGGTGGCTTGCGCGTCGATCTTGGTCACGCTCGTTTCGCCGGTCACGGCTTTGGCGAATGTTGTGAAGGGCATGTCGTTGAAAAACTGCACCAGGGCGTGCGTCGCATGGCCCTCGTCCTTCCCGGTGAGCAAGGTCGTGATGATCGGATAGGCCAGATAGATGAAGGAGAAGCCGTCACGACCCTCCGCCAGCGCGCGCTGCATCTGTGCGCCGATCGCATCGCGGCCCATGGCCTGCATGTCTTGCGGCGACAGCACCTTGCCGCCCTCCGGCGTCTTCAATGACAGATGCCAAGACGTGTCGTGTTCGAGCGCAAGATCCAGCCATTCGGCGCTCGCCTCATCCAGCAGATCGGGCACCTGCACCATGCCGTCGCGCGCATAGGCCACCGCATAGTCGCGGGGATCGAGCCGGGGATTGAGCCGGATTGTCTTGTTCAACGCGCATTGACCGTGATTGTCACGACCATCGTCCTGCCGACTGAAGATGCGGATGGAGCAGATTGTGTTTGGGCGATACAGCGCAGGGTCTCTAGATCGCGCACGCTCATATGACGGTCGTCAGTTAAGTCGCAGCCGCCCAACTGCCTGCCCGCACTCACCACGCATCGCATGTCTGTCTTGATCGAGCGCGAACCCTTGTGACGCCGCAGGCAGACTTCAGCCCGGGCGTCATCAGACAGCAGAGCGGTAGGTGCATAAACCGACCAGCCGATGTAGCTGATCTCAGGCGTGTTGGCCTGAATGAACAGAGCGAGCAGCGCGGCGATCATGCCTCATTGAACACCCGCTTGAACACCACGTCCACGTTCTTGGTGTGGTAGCCGAGGTCGAACAGGGCTTCGAGCTGGTCGGCGGGCAGGGTGACGCGGTCGTCGGCCTTCAGGAAATCCAGGAAGGCGCCTTCGCCGCGCCAGACCCTCATGGCGTTCTCCTGAACGGCGGCATAGGCGTCTTCGCGCGACACGCCGGCCTGGGTCAGGGCCAGCATCACCCGCTGCGAGTGCACCAGACCGCCCAGGCGGTCGATGTTCTTCTGCATATTCTCTGGGTAGACGTTCAGCCGCTCGACCACATTCGCCAGACGGTGCAGGGCGAAGTCCAGGTGGATGGTGGCGTCCGGGCCGATGCCGCGTTCGACCGAGGAGTGGCTGATGTCCCGCTCATGCCACAGGGCGACGTTCTCCATCGCGGGCGTCACGGCAGAACGGATCAGACGGGCCAGGCCGGTCAGGTTCTCGGTCAGTATCGGGTTGCGCTTGTGCGGCATCGCCGACGAGCCCTTTTGACCCTTGTCGAAGAACTCCTCGGCTTCGAGGACTTCGGTGCGTTGCAGGTGGCGGATCTCGACGGCGAGACGTTCGACCGAGCTGGCGACGACGCCCAGGGCGGCGAAGAAGGCGGCGTGGCGGTCGCGCGGGATGACCTGAGTCGAGACCGGCTCGACCGTCAGGCCCATCTGGTCGGCGACATACTGTTCGACCGCCGGATCGACGTTGGCGAAGGTGCCGACGGCGCCCGAAATGGCGCAGGTGGCGATCTCTTCCTTGGCGGTGATCAGGCGGCGTTTGGCGCGCTGGAACTCGGCGTGATAGCCGGCCAGCTTCAGGCCGAAGGTGACGGGCTCGGCGTGGATGCCGTGCGAACGGCCCACGGTCGGGGTGTATTTATGCTCCTTGGCGCGTGTCTCCAACGCGGCCAGAACCCGATCGACGCCTTCGATCAGCAGGTCCGACGAGCGCGCCAGTTGAACCGCGAAACAGGTGTCCAGCACATCCGAGGAAGTCATGCCCTGGTGCAGGAAACGGGCTTCTTCGCCGACGATCTCGGCGACGTGCGTCAGGAAGGCGATGACGTCGTGTTTGGTGGTGCGTTCGATCTCGTCGATGCGGTCGGCGTCGAAGGTCGCATCCTTGCCCTTGGCCCAGATGGCGTCGGCCGATTCCTTGGGGATCACGCCCAGCTCGGCCATCTTCGTGGCGGCGTGGGCCTCGATCTCGAACCAGATCTTGTACTTGGTTTCCTGGGACCAGATGGCGGCGGCGACGGGGCGGGAGTAGCGCGTGATCATGGGCGGGTCGTGTCGGTCGTGGGGGGCGCGGAGTCAAGGTTTGCGGGACGGCGCGGTTGACTTTGCCGGCCGTTGTCCCAGATTCAGCGCGCTTTCAGGAGGACGACCTCCCCCACATGGGACCAACGCCGGGACGACCCGACGTCATGCAGGGAGAATGTCATGGCCTGGGTATTCCTTTTTTTCGCCGGTCTGCTCGAAGTCGTCTGGGCGTTTCTGATGAAGGCGTCGGCCGGCTTCACGCGACCGTGGCCGACCGTGGGCATGATCGTCTTCATGATCGGTTCGTTCGGTCTGCTGTCGCTGGCGATGAAGACCCTCCCGCTGGGCACGGCCTACGCCATCTGGACCGGCATTGGCGCGGTCGGCGCCTTTGTGGTGGGCGCGGTCTCTCTAGGCGAGCCGCTGACGCCGCTCAGGATCGCGGGCGTCGCCCTGGTCGCATCGGGCCTGGTTGTGCTGAAGCTGGCGGCGAGCCATTGATGGCGGCGACAGGAGACGCGTGATGGAACTGGTGATCGGCGACAAGGCCTATTCGACGTGGTCGCTGCGGCCGTGGCTGGTGCTGAAACATTGCGGCGCGGTCTTCGACGAGATCATCGTGCCGCTGAACCAGCCCGACACCGATCAACGCATCCGTGAACATTCGCCGTCCGGCCTTGTCCCGGTGCTGAAGGTCGAGGGCGAGGTGATCTGGGATTCGATGGCCATCGCCGTCTGGGCCGCCGAACGCTATCCCGACGCGCGGCTCTGGCCGTCGGACGCCCATGCGCGCTGGCTGGCGCGTTCGGCGGCGTGCGAGATGCATGGCGGCTTCACCGCCCTGCGCACGGCATGTTCGACCGGCCCGGATCACTGGATGGTCGGCCCCAGCCGCGCACCGGCGCCGGACTATCCGGGCCTGGCCAAGGATCTGCGCCGGATCGTCGAACTGTGGCGGAGCCTGCGTGACCGGTTCGGCGCGAGCGGGCCGTATCTGTTCGGCGACTGGTCCGTGCCGGACGCCTTTTTCACGCCGGTCGCCGCCCGCATCCGCCATTTCCAGCTGGACCTCGCCGCCCACGGAGACGACGGCACGGCCCAGACCTATGCCGAGACCTTGCTGGCCCATCCGCATTTTCTTGAGTGGGAAGCCGACGCGCTGGGCTTAACGCACGACAACCATCCCGGCTGACGCAGCGTTAAGTGGACGCTGTTATCTCTAAGGGTATGACGAGCCCGATCCTGCCCAGCCCTCCGACCCAAGCCGCTGCGCGCGGCCTGAATCCGGTCATGGCCTATGGGCTTGCGGCCCTGGTCGGGGCGGCGTTTTGGGCCAGCCTGTTGTTCGCGGTCTTCTGAGAGGTCAGCGCGCGCCGGCGATGGGCGTCGTCTCGGCGATCAGGACCGGCTCGGCCTGGGGCGGCGGAGCCACGTAATCCAGCGCCATCGGAACGGCGCGCGCGCCCGATGCGACGGCGTCCAGGGTCTTCAGCGGGCCGCCGAACAGCCGCTGATAGATCCAGTAGCTGGCCATGACCTTTTCGACGTAGTCACGCGCCTGGGGCACGTCGATCGTCTCGATCAGCAGCAGGGGATCGGCGTCCGCGCCCAGCTTCCTGACCGCCGCCAGCATCGGCCCAGGGCCGGCGTTGTAGGAGGCCACGGCCCGCAGCAGATCACCCTGGAAAGCCGGCAGGGCCAGCATCTTGTTGATGTAGGCTTGGCCCAGACGCATGTTGACCGCCGGAACCAGAAGCTTGGTCGGGTCCGAGACGAAGGTGCGATCGCCGGTCATCTCGGCCGCCGTCGTCGGCATGACCTGCATCAGCCCATAGGCGCCGACGCTGGACCGGGCGTTGGGATTGAAATCGGTTTCCTTGCGCGCCAAGGCGTAGACCAGCGCCCGCTCGATGACGAAGCCGCCTTCGGGCGCCAGGTCCGGCGTAGGATAGCGGGTCGCATCGATGCGCGTGGCGTCGCCGTTGTTGACCGGCAGAATGGCGCGCGCCAGGGCGGTCCACATCTTGGCCGCATCGCCGACGGCGGTGCGCAGCCCGGACCGCAGCTCGGTCTCGGCATCGGCGTTCCGCCCGACCTCATAGAAGGCGACGGTGCGTTTGGCCCGGGCGTCGGCCTGGACGAAGGCTTCCAGGGCGGTCGGTTCGACGGCGGCGCTCTGGGGCACATAGGCGGCGCGGCGCAGGCGTGGCTCGGCTTCGTAGGGGCGGGGGCCCATGTTCTCGATCGTCGGCTCTTCTCCGAGCTGACGCAGGGCGATCTGGCCATAGAAGGTGGCAGGCCACTGGGCCGACAGGCGCAGATAGTCGGTCACGCGATCCTGACGACCCGACTGGGCGGCGGCGCGCGCGGTCCAGAAGGCGGCGCCGGCGCGGACCCAGGCGTCCTCCGTTGGATCGTTGGCGACGCGTTCGAAGGCGGCGAAGGATTCGTGGAACTGGCCCAGACGCCATTCCGCGAGGCCGACCGTCCACCAGTCGCCGATCTGACGCCCCAGGGCCGAGGCGCCGGTCAGGTCGTCGTTGTTGTAGGCGACGCGCGCCGCCTTGGCCGGATCGGTGACGCCGCCGTCGCCGGACACGGCGCTGACCAGACTGTTCCAGGTGCGGCCCAGCACGCCGCCGGGGCGCACCGGCTCGGGCGCGCCGTCGGGGCGACGACGCAGCGCCAGCGTATAGACTCGGTCTGCGCACGGCAGATCCGAATAGGTCTCAAGCCAGGCCGTCAGCTCTTCGTAGGTGGCGACATGATCGGGATGAAACAGGCTTTCGAACTCGACCTGACCCAGCAGCACGCGGTCCTGCGCCTGACGGGCCGCCGTGCGGGCCGTCTCGATATCGCCGCGTCGCAGGGCGTCAAAGGCGGTGGTGTAGGAGATTCTGTCGGCCGAGCTCAGCGCGGTGGGACGTCCGGAACCGGCACTGGCCTCGGCGGTTGACCCGTAGGGCGTCTCGGCGGTCGCGGCCGTCGTGGCGGCGCAGAACGCAAGAACAAGCGTCGACGCGAGGATCGCGCGGCGGAACAGAAACATAAGCGGCGGCCCCCTCGTTGGCGACGCGCGTAAGCTACGGGCGCGTGTATGGCGATCGGTCGTCAGCATGCGAACATGCCGCGATTAGCCTTGTTCTTCAACCGAGTCCGTTTCAAGGCGAACGGCCAGCGAAAGCAGGTCGCTCCACACCTGTCGTTTCGCTTGTGGCTGACGCAGCAAAAAAGCGGGATGCAGGGTCGGCATGACGGGCGCCGACACCGCCCCCTCCAGCAGACGCCATTCCTTCCAGGCGCCGCGCAGTTTCATGATGCCTTCCTCGGCGCCGAGCACCGACTTGGCCGAGGCTGCGCCCAGCAGCAGCACGGCCCTGGGCTTAAGCAGGGCGAAGGCGCGCTCGACGAAGGGCGCGCACACCGCCTGTTCCTGCGGGCTGGGGGTGCGGTTGCCAGGGGGACGCCAGAAGACCGTGTTGGTGATGAAGACCTTGTCGGTCAGGCCCGCCGCCGCCAGCATCCGGTCCAGCAACTGCCCGGCCTTGCCGACGAAGGGTTGCCCCGCCCGATCCTCATCCCCGCCGGGACCTTCGCCGACAATCAGAACCGAGGCGTTGGGGTTGCCGCGTCCGAACACCGATTGCGTTGCGCCCATGCCGCGCAGCGGACAGCCCTCG
>NZ_DLTK01000131.1:0-46988 GCF_002500885.1 Brevundimonas sp. UBA7838 | reverse complement strand
CGGCGGTTGCCCTCCAGCAGCGGCAGGGCCACGTAGCTGGCATCGTCGAAGTGGCCCAGGCGGATCGCCACGTCCACCGGGTCGCGGAACACGTCGGCCACCTCGTCGGACAGGCGCAGGTGCAGCCGCAGCCGCGGGTGCGCGGCGCGGAACGTGGCCAGCCACGGCAGCAGCAGGTTGCGGCCGAAATCCGACGGCGCCGACAGCTGCAGGGTGCCGTGCAGGTCGGCGTCCTCGCCCTGCACGCGGGCCTGGCCCTCGCGCAGGGTTGCCAGAACCTCCTGCGCGTAGGGCAGGTACAGCGCGCCCTCGCCGGTCAGGCGCAGGCTGCGGGTGGTGCGCACGAACAGGCGCAGGTCCAGCTCGCGTTCCAGCAGGACGCGCGTCGCGCCCCGCAGGCCGGGCGGGCGCGGTTCCTGATCGGCGTCGCGGCGGCTCATTTCAGACTCCCCAGGTCGAGAGCGCGGGTCGGCAGCGGCAGGGGGTCGTGGACGGCCGCGACGATCAGGCCGTCGGCGTCGAGATGGCGCTTCATCTGTTCGGCGAAGGCCTCGCGCCAGCGGGCGTCCAGCGGGGCCATGGGCTCGTCCAGCAGCCACAGGGCGCGCGGCGATCCGACCAGCCGGCCCATGGCCAGGCGACGGCGCTGACCGGCGGACAGACGCCGGACCTCAAGGTCCATCAGGGGCTTCAGGCCGAAGGCCTCGACGGCGTGGTCGACGCCGTACTGGGTGTGACCTAGCCAGTCGCACTGAAACCCCAGCTCCTCGCGCGCGGTGCGGCCGCCCTTCAGCCCGTCCAGATGACCGAGAAAGTGGGTTTCACGTCCACGCGCCTGCCGCTCGTCCAGCTTATTGCCGTCGCCGTCCTGGAAGGCGACCGTCCCGGCGTCTGGCCGCAACAGGCCGGCGATCGCGCGCAGCAGGCTGGTCTTGCCCGCCCCGTTTGCGCCCGTCAGGGCCAGCACCTCGCCGGCGCGCAGGGTCAGGTCGAGACCGTGAAACAGCCGACGCTCGCCGCGCGAGACGGTCAGGCCGGAGAGGGCGAGGGTGTGTATCATCGCGTTTCACCCGCCGCGCCAAATCTGCGAACCCTTCTCAATGTCCACGTCAGGGGTGTGGACACATGGACGGTGCGGCGTGGCGGGGCTATAGGCACGGTCGCCGCAGCAGGCTTTCGCCGCGCGCGCAGGGGCCCTGTGAGCCGCTGCGTCTGCCGCGCGAAGGCGCAACCGGATTGTCGGGCGGCGCTGACCAGAGGAACTCTCCATGCCGTCGATCGACAGCTTCAAGACCCGCCAGGACCTTTCCGTCGGGCGTAAGAAATACGCCTATTACAGCCTTCCCGCCGCCGAGGAAGCCGGTCTGACCGGGATTTCCCGCCTGCCGCGCTCGATGAAGGTGCTGCTGGAGAACCTGCTGCGCAACGAGGATGGCGTTTCCGTCACCGAAGACGACCTGAAGGCCGTCGCCGCCTGGGTTGAGAACAAGGGCTCGGTCGAGCACGAGATCGCCTTCCGGCCGGCCCGCGTTCTGATGCAGGACTTCACAGGCGTGCCCGCCGTGGTCGACCTGGCCGCCATGCGCGACGCCATGAGCGCCCTGGGCGCCGACGCCGCCAAGATCAATCCGCTGGTGCCGGTCGATCTGGTCATCGACCACTCCGTCATGGTCGACAACTTCGGCACGTCGAAAGCCTTCGGCCAGAACGTCGAGCGCGAATACGAGCGCAACATCGAACGCTACAACTTCCTGCGCTGGGGTTCGTCGGCCTTCAACAACTTCCGCGTCGTGCCGCCCGGTACCGGCATCTGCCACCAGGTGAACCTGGAGAACCTGGCCCAGACCGTCTGGACCCTGGACGAAGGCAAGAAGACCGTCGCCTATCCCGACACCGTCGTCGGCACCGACAGCCACACCACCATGATCAACGGCCTGGCCGTCTTGGGCTGGGGCGTCGGCGGCATCGAGGCCGAGGCGGCCATGCTGGGCCAGCCGATCCCGATGCTGATCCCCGAGGTCATCGGCTTCAAGCTGACGGGCGCGATGCCCGAAGGCACGACGGCGACCGACCTGGTGCTGACCGTCACCCAGATGCTGCGCAAGAAGGGCGTGGTCGGCAAGTTCGTCGAGTTCTTCGGCGACGCCCTGCCGAACATGACCATCGAGGACCAAGCAACCATCGCCAACATGGCTCCGGAATACGGCGCCACCTGCGGCTTCTTCCCCGTCTCGGCCGCGACCATCGGCTATCTGACCGCCACGGGCCGCGACAAGGCGCGCGTCGCCCTGGTCGAAGCCTACGCCAAGGCGCAAGGCCTGTGGATCGACGAGAATTCGGAAGACCCGGTCTTCACCGACGTGCTGGAACTGGACATCTCGACCGTCGTGCCGTCGCTGGCGGGTCCGAAGCGTCCGCAGGACCGCGTCGAACTGACCACCGCCGCCCCGGCCTTCGAAACCGCCCTGACCGATGTCTTCGCCCGTCCGTCCGACGCCCCGCGTGCCGAGGTCGAGGGCCAGAAGTTCACCGTCGGCGACGGCGACGTGGTCATCGCGGCCATCACCTCCTGCACCAACACCTCCAACCCGTCGGTGCTGATCGCCGCCGGTCTGGTGGCGCGCAAGGCCAACGCCCTGGGCCTGAAGGCCAAGCCTTGGGTCAAGACCTCGCTGGCGCCGGGTTCGCAGGTCGTCACCGATTATCTGACCGACGCCGGCCTGCAGAAGGATCTGGACGCCCTGGGCTTCAACCTGGTCGGCTATGGCTGCACCACCTGCATCGGCAACTCGGGTCCGCTGGACCCGGCGATCTCCAAGGCGATCAACGACAACGCCCTGGTCGCGACCTCGGTCCTGTCGGGCAACCGCAACTTCGAAGGTCGCGTGAACCCGGATGTCCAGGCCAACTATCTGGCCTCGCCGCCGCTGGTCGTGGCCTACGCCATCGCCGGCTCGATGCGGATCGACATCACCAAGGATCCGATCGGCCAGGACAAAAAGGGCAACGACGTCTTCCTGAAGGACGTCTGGCCGACCTCGCAAGAGATCGCCGACATCCAGAAGAAGTCGGTCACCCCCGCCATGTTCGCCAAACGCTACAAGGACGTGTTCAAGGGCGACAAACACTGGCAGGCGATCAAGGTCACCGGCGGTCAGACCTATGAGTGGGACGACAGCTCGACCTACGTCGCCAACCCGCCCTATTTCGAAGGCCTGTCGATGGACCTGACCCCGGTCCAGGACATCGTCGAGGCTCGCGTCCTGGCCATCTTCGGCGACTCGATCACCACCGACCACATTTCCCCGGCCGGTTCGATCAAGAAGACCTCGCCCGCCGGCGTCTACCTGACCAACCACGGCGTCGAGGCGGCCGAGTTCAACAGCTACGGCGCCCGTCGCGGCAATCACGAAGTCATGATGCGCGGCACCTTCGCCAACATCCGCATCAAGAACCGCATCACGCCCGAGATCGAAGGCGGTGTGACGAAACACTTCCCGTCGAACGACACCATGTCGATCTATGACGCCGCCATGCGGTATCAGTCGGAAGGCCGGCCGCTGGTCGTCTTCGCCGGCAAGGAATACGGCACCGGCTCCTCGCGTGACTGGGCGGCCAAGGGCACGCGCCTGCTGGGCGTTCGCGCCGTCATCGCTGAAAGCTTCGAGCGCATCCACCGTTCGAACCTGGTCGGGATGGGCGTCGTGCCGCTGCAGTTCAAGCAGGACGGCTGGCTGAAGCTGGGCCTGACGGGCGAGGAGATCGTCACGATCCGCGGCCTGTCGGACGCCAATATCGGCAAGCTGAAGCCGCGTCAGGACCTGTGGGTCGAGCTGTTCCGCCCGTCGGACGGCAAGATGGCCCGCTTCCCGGTCCGCTGCCGCATCGATAACCAGACCGAGCTGGACTATCTGCTGGCCGGCGGCGTCATGCCCTATGTGCTGCGCAACCTAGCGCGCGGCCCGGAAACCGAAGCGCCGATCGCCGCCGAATAGGTCGCGGTTCGTCCAGACAAGAAAGAGGGCCGGCGGAGCGATCCGCCGGCCCTTTTCCGTTTGCCGAAAGGACGGTGGTCAGTCGGCGCTGACGACCACCAGCTTGCGGTTCACGAACTCCTTGATGCCCACATCGCCCAGCTCACGGCCGAAGCCCGAGCGTTTGACGCCGCCGAACGGCAGTTCGGGCATGGAGGTCGTGGTGGTGTTGATGAAGACCATGCCGGTCTCGATCCGAGAGGCCAGTTTGCGGGCGCGGTCCGTGTTGCCCGAGAAGATCGAGCCGCCCAGGCCGAAGTGGGAATCGTTGGCCAGGGCCACGACCGCATCGTCATCCTCGACCACGAAGACTTGGGCCACGGGGCCGAAGAACTCCTGGTAGAAGGCCGGGTTATCGCGCGCGACGTCCGTCAGGACGGTCGGCTCGTAAAAGAAGCCGGTGCAGTCAGCGGGCTTTCCGCCGGTCACCGCCTTGGCGCCGTGCTGGATCGCCTCCTCGACCTGTTTGGTCAGGGTCTTCAGCGCATCCTCGGACGACAGCGGGCCCAGGTCGGTGGCCTCGTCCAGCGGATCGCCCATGACGGCCTTCTTCATGCCTTCGACGAAGCCGGTGATGAAGGCGTCGGAGACCGACTTCTGGACGATGAAGCGTTTGGAGCCGGTGCAGACCTGTCCGGCGTTGGACAGGCGGCCTTCGACGCCTGCCGCGACCGCCTTTTCGATGTCGGCGTCGTCCAACACCACGAAGACATCGCTGCCGCCCAGTTCAAGCGTGGACTTCTTCAGCATTTCCGAGGCGCGGGCCGAGACTTTGGCGCCGGCGCCCTCGGAACCCGTCAGGGCTACGCCCTGGATGCGGTCGTCGCCGATCAGTTCGGCGACCTTCTCCGAGGAGATGTAGAGGTTGGCGACGAAGCCTTCGGGCGCGCCGGCCTCGCGCACCAGTTCGGCGAACCGGGCGGCGCAGCGCGGCACGATGCCTGCGTGTTTGTAGAGCACGGGATTGCCGACCGCGATGGCGGGGGCGACGACGCGGATCAACTGATAGATCGGGAAGTTCCACGGCTCTACCGCCAGCAGCACGCCGATCGGGTGAAACTCGACCCAAGCCTCGCCCAGTTCGCTGTCGATTTTTTCTGGCGAGAGGAAATCGGCGGCCTTCTCGGCATAGTAGGCGGCGATGCCGGCGCACAGATCGATCTCGCCCTGGCCCTGGGCCAAGGGCTTGCCCATCTCCTCGGCCATGGTGCGGGCCAGGTCGTCGCGGTTTTCGGTCAGAAGGCCCGACAGGGATTTCAGCACGGCGAGGCGCGGCTGGATGTCGCCCTTGGACCAATCCGAATGGAACAGGCCGTCGGCCTTAACTAGGGCGGCCTCGACGGCGTCGTCGGTGTGTTCCGGATAGTCCTCGACCAGTTGTTCGGTGAAGGGATTGAGGGTGCGATAGGCCATGGAGCGTCCTGAAGCTTCGGTCGGACGCCCGGGGCGGCGCCGATCCGTTGTCAGGAAAGCAAACGCGACCTGTCGGGGCGGGTTGCCTGGCGGTCAGTCCGGATCGCTGAACGGCGGCGGGAGTTGGCCGGACTTGAAGAGGATGGTCGGCTCTTCGTCGTAGTCGCCCATTTCGGTGTCGGCCGAGACGGCGAAGGCGACGACGCCCAGACGCAACGGCGCCAGCCGTTCGGCCTTGCGACGCGCCTCTTCGGCGTCTTTGCAGCCGACCTGGGGTTCTGCGCGCAGGGCCTTGCCCCGGCCCTGGACATAGGCCTGGACGATATAGACGGTTTCGGTTGCCATCCGCTTCCAAGCGACCTGTTCGGCGCTCAGGTCAATCGATCAGTCGAGTGTCAGCCCAGTTTCATTCAAGCTTCACTCTAGCTTCAGGGCCTCGGCCAGCAGCCGGGCCTCGGCGGCGCGGCTGGAGCCGGCGCGCCAGGCGACGACGATCTCGCGATGGGGCGGGGCTGCGTCGGCCTGGTTTTCGAAGGCGCGAATGGCGACGGAGGGGTTGTCGGCCAGACCGGCCTGCACCGCCATCTTCGGCAGGAAGGAGACGCCGAGGCCCGAGCCGACCATCTGAACCAGGGTGTGCAGGCTGGTGGCCGCAAAGACGTCGTCGCCGCGCGGGGCCTCGATGTCCAACGCCGCCAGGGCGTGGTCGCGCAAGCAATGTCCGTCTTCCAGCAGGATCAGATCCTCGGCCCGCAGCGAGCCGGGACGGATGGGGCCGGGCGCGGCCAAGGCATGGTCGGCGGGGGCTGCGGCCATGATCTCGTCATCGCCGATGCGAGCGTGGGCGATGCCCGGCGCGTCATAGGGCAGGGCGATGACCGCCGCGTCGATCTGACCCGCCTTCAGCGCCGCGATCAGCCGGGGTGTCAGATCCTCGCGGATGAACAGCTTCAGGCTTGGATAGGCGGCCTTCACCGACGGGAGCTTGGCGGGCAGCAGGAAGGGGGCGACGGTGGGGATGACGCCGAGGCGGAAACGGCCGGACAGCAGCCGCCCGGCGTTTTTGGCCGCCTCGACCAGATCCTCAGTGCGGGCCAGGACGTCCTCGGCGCGGCGAACGGCCTCCGCTCCGACGGCGGTCATGATCACGGCGCCGCGCGCGCGTTCGACCACCGGCGCGCCCAGGATGCGCTCAAGCTCCTGCACACCGGCGCTGAGGGCGGGTTGGCTGACGTGAGCGGCCTCGGCGGCGCGCGAGAAGCTGCCGTGTTCGGCCAGGAGCTTGAGATACTGGAGCTGGCGCAACGTGGGGAGCATGGAAGCGAAATAGGCCTGTCCTATGCTGACGCCAAGGATAATCGATTGGCTTTATCCGTTTGACCCGTGTCGTATGACCCCATCATCTACAGGGCGATGGAAAATCGCTCGCCGTCGTGCGCCAGAGCAGCAGGGAGAAACACCATGACCGACGAAGCCAAATGCCCCTTTTCCGGCCGGACGCCCCGATCGGTCGCAGGCGGCGGCGTTCAGAACCGCGATTGGTGGCCCAACCAGCTGCGTGTCGATCTGCTGAACCAGCACTCGACCAAGTCCGACCCGTTGGGGGGGGCGTTCGACTACCGCGAGGCCTTTTCCAAGCTGGACTATGAGGCGCTGAAGGCGGATCTGCGCGCGCTGATGACGGACTCTAAGGATTGGTGGCCGGCGGACTTCGGCCATTATGGCCCGCAGTTCATCCGCATGGCCTGGCACAGCGCCGGCACCTATCGCGTCGGCGATGGTCGCGGCGGCGGCGGGCGGGGTCAGCAGCGGTTTGCGCCGCTGAATTCCTGGCCCGACAACGTCAATATCGACAAGTCGCGCCGCCTGCTGTGGCCGATCAAGCAGAAGTACGGCCAGGCCATCTCCTGGGCCGACCTGATGATCCTGACCGGAAACGTCGCGCTGGAGACGATGGGTTTCCGCACCTTCGGCTTCTCGGGCGGCCGCGCCGATACCTGGGAGCCGGATCAGGACGTCTATTGGGGTCGCGAGACGACCTGGCTGGGCGGCGACGAACGCTATGCCCACGGCTCGGATGGTGTTGTGAAGCCGGGCGACGAGGCCGTGCTGGTCAGCGATGACAATGCGGACGGCGACAAGCATTCGCGCGATCTGGAGAACCCGCTGGCCGCCGTGCAGATGGGCCTGATCTACGTCAACCCGGAGGGGCCGGACGGCAATCCCGATCCGATCGCGGCGGCGCGCGACATCCGCGACACCTTCGCCCGGATGGCGATGAACGACGAGGAGACGGTCGCCCTGATCGCGGGCGGCCATACCTTCGGCAAGACGCACGGCGCGGGCCCTGCCGACCACGTCGGCGCAGAGCCTGAAGGCGACGGCTTGGAGGCGCAAGGCCTGGGCTGGACCTCCAGCTTCGGCACGGGGCACGGCGCCGACGCCATCACCAGCGGCCTGGAAGTCACCTGGACCCAGACGCCGGCCCAGTGGAGCAACTTCTATTTCGAGAACCTGTTCGGCTTCGAATGGGAGCTGGAGAAGTCCCCCGCCGGGGCGCATCAGTGGGTGGCCAAGGACGCGGGCGAGATCATCCCCGACGCCCACGATCCGGCCAAGAAGAAGCGGCCGACGATGCTGACGACCGACCTGTCGATGCGGTTCGACCCGGAATATGAGAAGATCTCGCGCCGGTTCCTGAACGATCCCCAGGCCTTTGCCGACGCCTTTGCGCGGGCCTGGTTCAAGCTGACGCACCGCGATCTGGGGCCGCGTTCGCGCTACGTGGGGCCGGAAGTCCCGAGCGAAGTCCTGCTGTGGCAGGATCCGGTGCCGGAGGTGGATCATCCGCTGATCGACGCGACGGACGCGGCGGCTCTGAAGGCCAAGGTGCTGGACTCGGGTCTGAGCGCCGCCGAACTGGTGGGCACGGCCTGGGCCTCGGCCTCGACCTTCCGCGGCGGGGACAAGCGGGGCGGGGCGAATGGCGCCCGCATCCGCCTGGCGCCGCAGAAGGATTGGGCCGTCAACCAGCCCGAACAGCTGGACCGGGTGCTGAAGACGCTGGAGCGCATCCAGACCGAGTTCAATCAGGCGCAGACGGGCGGCAAGAAGGTGTCTCTGGCCGACCTGATCGTGCTGGCCGGCAATGCAGGCGTCGAACAGGCGGCCAAGGCGGCGGGCCACGACGCCAGCGTGCCCTTCACGCCCGGCCGGACCGACGCCAGCCAGGCGCAGACGGATGTCGAATCCTTCGGCTATCTGGAGCCGGTCGCCGACGGCTTCCGCAACTTCCAGAAGGCCCGCTATGCCGTGCCGGCCGAGTCGCTGCTGATCGATCAGGCGCAGCGGCTGACCCTGACGGCGCCGGAGATGACGGTGCTGATCGGCGGCCTGCGAGCGATCAACATCAATACGGGCGGTGCGACGCACGGCGTGCTGACCGAGCGGCCGGGCGTGCTTGCCAACGATGTCTTCGTCAACCTGCTGGACATGGACGTGAAGTGGACGGCGACCTCGGACGCCAAGGACGTGTTCGAAGGCCGCGACCGCAAGACGGGCGAAGCCAAGTGGACCGGCACGCGCGTCGATCTGGTGTTCGGCTCCAACGCCGTGTTGCGCGCGCTGTCCGAGGTCTATGCCGGGGCCGACGCCGAAGGGAAGTTCGTCTCGGACTTCGTGGCGGCCTGGACCAAGGTCATGGAGCTGGACCGGTTCGACCTGCACGGCTGAGCCGGGGGCAGGGGCTGAAAAAGAAGAGGGCCGGGCGCGTCGCAGCGTCCGGCCTTTTCTTCGTGCGGATCAGCGTAGCCTGATCTCGAACAGCTGCGGCCAGCGTTTGCCGGTGACGAACAGGCGTTTGCCCGCCGCGTCCCAGGCGATGCCGTTCAGGACGTCGTCGTTGGGGTCGAGGTTCGCGCCCTTGGGGACCAGGGCGGTCAGGTCGATGAACGCCTTGACCAAGCCGGTCTCGGGATCGATGCGAGCGATGCGGTTGTCCTGCCAGATATTGGCGAAGACCTCTCCGTCGATCCATTCCAGTTCGTTGATCTGATCCAGCGGCCGGCCGTCGGCGGTGATGGAGACGCGGCCGGTCTCGGCCAGGGTTTCGGGGTCCAGAAAGCGCAGCTGGTCTGTGCCGTCGCTCATGATCAGCCGGCGCCCGTCGGTGGTCAGGGCCCAGCCCTCGCCCGGATAGGAGAAGCCGCCTAGAGGCGAGAAGTCGTCCAGCTTCCAGATGAAGCCGATGTGGTTGCGCCAGGTCAGGCTGTAGAGTTTGCCGTTCAGCGTGGTCATGCCCTCGCCGAAGTAGATGGTCGGCAGGCCGCGCTGACGCTCCACGCGGCCGGTCTCCAGATCAACCTTGCGGATGAAGGACGGATAAAGGCCCGTGCTCTCGTAGAGGGCGCCGTCGTGGAAGAAGAGGCCCTCGGTGAAGGCCCCCGTGTCGTGCGGATAGGCCCGCACGACCTCGTAGGACTGGACCGGCACTTCGGCCCTGCCCGGCAGGGCGACGCCTGTCGTCAGCAGCAGACCGGCGATAAGGCCGGCGAGCCGGGACGACAGGCGCATCATGAGCCTCAGCCCCGCTCGGCGGCGGCTTCGGCCTCGGCCTTTTGCGCGCGGGCCTCGGCGGCGTTCGCCTCGCTGCGGGCCAGTTCGGCCTTTTCCTTCTTGGATGCGGATTTGCGACCCAGCATGTTCAACGCCTCAACACCGGCCGAGAAGGCCATGGCCGCATAGATGTAGCCCTTGGGCACATGATAGCCGAAGCCGTCGGCGATCAACACCATGCCGATCATCAGAAGGAAGCCGAGCGCCAGCATGACGACGCTGGGGTTCTTGTTGATGAAGTTGGCCAGGGGGTCGGCGGCCAGCAGCATGACGGTCACGGCGACCAGAACGGCGACGACCATGATCGGCAGGTGCTCGGTCATGCCGACGGCGGTCAGGATCGAGTCGATCGAGAAGACGATGTCCAACAGGATGATCTGGAAGATGGCCGCGCCCGCGTTGGCGATGACCACGTCCTTCTTGTCCATGACATCGTGGCTGGGGGTGGGATCGACCGTGTGGTGGATTTCCTTGGTCGCCTTCCAGACCAGGAAGAGACCACCTGCGATCAGGATCAGGTCCTTCCACGAGAATTCATTGCCCATGACGGTGAAGACCGGCTGCACCAGACCGACCAGCCAGGCGATGATCGACAGCAGGGCCAGACGCATGATCAGCGCCAGGCCGATACCGATGCGCCGCACCTTCTGCCGCTGATGCTCGGGCAGTTTGTTCGACAGAATTGAGATGAAGATCAGGTTGTCGATGCCGAGCACGACCTCCATCACGATGAGGGTCACCAATGCGGCCCAGGCGGCCGGATCGGAGAGCAAGGGGGTTATGCTGTCGAGCATGGGGTTTCCTGGTGGAGGATAAAGCTTGAGCGGAAAGCGCTAGGGCCGACGCAGGTTCCGATCAAGCGATGGGGTGCGGCGTCATGGTCGCACCCCCCTGGGCGCGGTCGCCGTTCCTACGCTGTGTGGAAGGAAACGGCGGCGCGCTCTCGCCCTGCGGCATCGGCGCGCCTTCACGCAATGTTGCGAGCGGCGAAACCCCGTGCTATCAGGCGCCCGGCTTGAAGGGGGCGTATTTACGGATACGGCCTCCGTCGTGCTTTCCGTAAGCATTTCAAGCTTTTGACCGTTGCGAGCCTCGCAGTCGGTTGCGACCCTGACACAACGACCTCGGACCCTAATCAGTGGCTGATGATTTCAGAACGACGGAAGTCGGCGATCGCTACGCACAGGCGCTGTTCGACCTGGCGCTGGAAACCGGCCGCCTGGACGCCGTCCGCGCCGACCTGAAGTCGCTGAGGGCGGCCTGGACCGAAAGCGCCGACCTGCGTCGTCTGTCCACCTCGCCCGTCATCGCCGCGCCGGACCAGGCCAAGGGTCTGGTGGCTATCGCCGCCAAGGCCAAGTTCGAGCAGACCACGACCAACTTCCTGGGTCTGCTGGGTCAGAACCATCGCGCCAAGGATCTGCCTGCCGTGATCGCCGGATTCGAGGCGCGCTACGCCAAACACGCCGGCGTCGTCGCCGCAGAGGTTGTCTCGGCCCAGCCGCTGGACGCCAAACAGGTCGCCGCCATCACCGCCGCCCTGTCCAAGAGCCTGGGCAAGGCGCCGGAACTGACCGCGCGCGTCGATCCGTCGATCCTGGGCGGCCTGAAGGTCAAGGTGGGCTCGAAACTGTTCGACGCCTCGCTGAAGACCAAGCTCGACCAGATGAAGTTCGCCCTCAAGCGCGCCTAAACGCGCTCCCGCCACCAAGAATGCGCGCCTGAACGGCGCACCCGCAGAAGACTGAAGAACAGAGAGCCCGTCATGGACATCCGCGCCGCTGAAATCTCGGCCATCCTCAAGTCGCAGATCGCCAACTTCGGCGTCGAAGCCGATGTCTCCGACGTCGGCAGCGTGCTGTCGGTCGGCGACGGCATCGCCCGCATCCACGGCCTGGACAATGTCCAGGCCGGTGAAATGGTCGAGTTCACCAAGGCCGGCGTGAAGGGCATGGCCCTGAACCTCGAGCGCGACAACGTGGGCGCCGTGATCTTCGGCGCCGACGCCGCCATCGCCGAGGGCGACGACGTGCGCCGCCTGGGCGAGATCGTGGACGTTCCGGTCGGCAAGGGTCTGCTGGGCCGCGTCGTCAATCCGCTGGGCGAGCCGATCGACGGCAAGGGCCCGATCCAGTTCACCGAACGCCGCCGCGTGGACGTTAAGGCGCCCGGCATCATCCCGCGCAAGTCGGTTCACGAGCCGATGCAAACCGGCCTGAAGGCCATCGACACCCTGATCCCCGTCGGCCGCGGCCAGCGCGAGCTGATCATCGGCGACCGTCAGGTCGGCAAGACCGCCGTCGCCGTCGACACCATCCTGAACCAGAAGAACGTCAACAAGACCGACGACGAGAGCGCCAAGCTCTACTGCATCTACGTCGCCATCGGTCAGAAGCGTTCGACCGTCGCCCAGATCGTCAAGACCCTCGAAGAGTCGGGCGCGCTGGAATACACGATCGTCGTCGCCGCCACAGCGTCGGAACCGGCCCCGCTGCAGTTCCTGGCCCCGTTCGCCGGCACCGCCATGGGCGAGTTCTTCCGCGACAACGGCATGCACGCCCTGATCGTCTATGACGATCTGTCGAAACAGGCTGTGGCCTATCGCCAGATGTCGCTGCTGCTGCGCCGTCCGCCCGGCCGTGAAGCCTATCCGGGCGACGTCTTCTACCTGCACAGCCGCCTGCTGGAGCGTTCGGCCAAGCTGAACGAGGATTACGGTTCGGGCTCGATGACCGCCCTGCCGATCATCGAAACCCAGGCCAACGACGTCTCGGCCTACATCCCGACCAACGTGATCTCGATCACCGACGGTCAGATCTTCCTGGAATCGGACCTGTTCTATCAGGGCATCCGTCCGGCCGTGAACGTCGGCATCTCGGTGTCGCGCGTCGGCTCGTCGGCCCAGACCAAGGCGATGAAGAAGGTCGCCGGTTCGATCAAGGGCGAGCTGGCCCAGTATCGCGAGATGGCCGCCTTCGCCAAGTTCGGCTCGGACCTGGACGCCTCGACCCAGAAGCTGCTGGCGCGCGGCGCCCGCCTGACGGAACTGCTGAAGCAGCCGCAGTATTCGCCGCTGGCGATGGAAGAGCAGGTCGTCTCGGTCTACGCCGGCACGCGCGGCTATATCGACGGCATCGCGGTCGGCGACGTCGGCCGCTTCGAGAAGGAGCTGCTGGCGCGCATCCATGCGAACCACGCGTCGCTGCTGGAAGGCATCCGCACCAAGAAGGACCTGACCTCGGACCTCGAAGCCGAGCTGAAGGACATCCTGGCCGCCTTCGTCAAGACCTTCGCCTGAGCCCCTCCGGACAGCTGAGAGAGTAGCGCCGGATGGCCAGCCTTAAGGAAATGCGCAATCGGATCGGAAGCGTGAAAGCCACGCAGAAGATCACGAAAGCCATGCAGATGGTCGCCGCGGCCAAGCTGAAGCGCGCCCAGGACCAGGCCGAGAGCGCCCGGCCCTATGCGCAGAAGATGGCCTCGGTCATCGCCAATCTGGCCGCCGGCGTCTCGGGCGCCGACGCGCCCAAGATGCTGTCGGGCACGGGCCAGGACCAGCGTCACCTGATCGTGGTGGCGACGGCGGACAAGGGTCTGGCGGGCGGTTTCTCGACCAACGTCATCCGCGCCGCGCGCGAGCGGATCAACAGCCTGATCAACGCCGGCAAGGACGTGAAGATCATCGCCGTCGGCAAGAAGTCGCGCGATCAGCTGGCGCGTCTGTACGGCGACAAGGTGGTCCACACCTTCGAACTGTCGGACCACAAGACGATCGGCCTGCCGTCGGCCCAGCCGGTCGCCGAAATGATCGCCACGGCGTTCGAAGAGGGCCAGGCCGATGTGGTCACCCTGTTCTACAGCCAGTTCAAGTCGGTGATCCAACAGGTCCCGACGGCCAAGCAACTGATCCCGGCCGTGGTCGAGGGAGATGCGGCGCCGATCGACCTGAACGGCGCGGTCTATGAGTACGAGCCCTCGGAAGAGGAAATCCTGGAAACCCTGCTGCCGCGCGCGCTGACGACCCAGATCCTGGCCGCGCTGTACGAGAACCAGGCCGGCTTCTTCGGTTCGCAGATGGCGGCGATGGACAACGCCACGCGAAACGCGGGCGACCTCATCAACGCCCTGACGCTGCAGTACAACCGCAAGCGCCAAGCCCAGATCACCACCGAGCTGATCGAGATCATCGCCGGCGCCGAAGCCCTCTGATCCCGACCGAACAGACATTCCGATACGGACCCCAACCATGACCGACACCGTCGCCCCCCCCGCCGCCAAGAAGCCCGCCGCCCGCAAGCCCGCCGCCGCCAAGGCCGCTGCGGCCGCCGCTCCCGTCAACGCCGCCGGCTCGGGCAAGATCGCCCAGGTCATCGGCGCCGTCGTCGACGTCGAGTTCGACGGCCACCTGCCGGCGATCCTCAACGCCCTGCACACCCAGAACGTCGACCAGAAGACGGGCGAGCCCTTCACCCTGGTTTTGGAAGTCGCCCAGCACCTGGGTGAGAACATGGTCCGCGCCATCTCGATGGACACGACCGAAGGCCTGACGCGCGGCCAGCCCGTGACCGACACCGGCTCGTCGATTCAGGCGCCGGTCGGCCCGGGCACCCTGGGCCGCATCATGAACGTCGTCGGCCAGCCGATCGACGAAGCCGGCCCGATCGCCACCACCGAATACCGCCCGATCCACAAGGAAGCGCCCAGCTTCGAAGAGCAGTCGACCTCGTCGGAAATCCTGGTCACGGGCATCAAGGTCATCGACCTGATGTGCCCCTACACCAAGGGCGGCAAGATCGGCCTGTTCGGCGGCGCCGGCGTGGGCAAGACCGTGACCATGCAGGAGCTGATCAACAACATCGCCAAGGCGTACGGCGGTTATTCGGTTCTGGCCGGCGTGGGCGAGCGCACCCGCGAAGGCAACGATCTGTATCACGAGATGATCGAGTCCAACGTGAACGTGGACCCGTCCAAGAACGGCGGCTCGACCGAGGGCTCCAAGTGCGCCCTGGTGTACGGCCAGATGAACGAGCCCCCCGGCGCCCGCGCCCGCGTCGCCCTGACCGGCCTGTCGATCGCGGAATACTTCCGTGACGAAGAAGGTAAGGACGTGCTGCTGTTCGTCGACAACATCTTCCGCTTCACCCAAGCCGGTTCGGAAGTGTCGGCTCTGCTGGGCCGCATCCCCTCGGCCGTGGGCTATCAGCCGACGCTGGCCACCGAGATGGGCAACCTGCAAGAGCGCATCACCTCGACCAAGAAGGGTTCGATCACCTCAGTCCAGGCCATCTACGTGCCCGCCGACGACCTGACCGACCCGGCGCCCGCCGCCTCGTTCGCCCACTTGGACGCAACGACGGTTCTGAGCCGCGACATCGCCGCCCAGGCCATCTTCCCGGCCGTCGACCCGCTGGACTCGACCTCGCGGATCATGGACCCGCTGGTCATCGGCGACGAACACTACAACGTCGCCCGTTCGGTTCAGGAAGTGCTGCAGCAGTACAAGGGCCTGAAGGACATCATCGCCATCCTGGGCATGGATGAGCTGTCGGAAGAGGACAAGCTGGTCGTCTCGCGCGCCCGCAAGATCCAGCGCTTCCTGTCGCAGCCCTTCTTCGTGGCCGAACAGTTCACCAATTCGCCCGGCAAGTTCGTCGAGCTGGCCGACACGATCCGCTCGTTTAAGGGCATCGTCGCCGGTGAATACGACCACCTGCCGGAAGCCGCCTTCTACATGGTCGGCTCCATCGAAGAGGCCGTCGCCAAGGCCGAGAAGATGGCGTCGGAAGCCTGATCATGGCCGGCAAGCTGAACTTCTCCCTCGTCTCGCCGGAACGCGAGGTCTTCTCGGGCCTCGTGGACCAGGTCGATGCACCGGGCGTCGAGGGCGACTTCGGCGTGTTGCCGGATCATGCGCCCTTCATGACCGCCCTGCGCGAGGGTCTGGTGACCGTCTATAACAACGGCGCCAAGACCCAGTACGACGTCCACGGCGGCTTCGCCGACGTGAACGGCGAAGGCCTGACCATCTTAGCCGAACAGGCCACCGAGGTCGTTGCGGCCTGATCCTGTCGAAGGATCGAACGATTTGAGGCCTCCCGTTTCGGCGGGAGGCCTTTTTCGTGGGCGATGGCCGCGCTAGGACCGCCCCATGACCGACCTCATCGACATCCACGGCGTCTGCGCACCCGGTTTCGAGGCCGTGCGCGAGGCGTTCGCCGCCAACTTCACCGCCGCGCCCGAGGGGCTGAACGAGCAGGCGGCGCGGTTCAGCGTGCTGGTCGAGGGCGAGACGGTCGTCGATCTGTGGGCGGGCCATGCGGATACGGCCAGGACGACGCCGTTCACCGACACCACCCTGACCTCGGTGTTTTCGACCGGCAAGGCGGTGATGGCCATCCTGATGGCGAGCGCAGTCGAGGCCGGGCAGATCGACTATGACCAGCCGGTCGCCTCGCTGTGGCCCGAGTTCGGCGCGGCGGGCAAGGCGGAGGTCACCGTCGCCCAGTTGATGAGCCACCAGTCGGGCCTGCCGGGCTTTTCCGAAGCGGTCGATCCGACGATCTGGTTCGATGTGTCCGCGGTTCTGTCGCGTCTGGCGGCCCAAGCGCCGATGTGGGCGCCGGGTTCAGCCTCGGGCTATCACCCGATCACCGTCGGCTATCTGGCCAATGACGTCTATCGCCGCGCGACGGGGCGGACGATGGGCCAGGCGCTGCGCCAGGACTTCGCGGGGCTGGACCTGTGGATCGGCCTGCCGGAAAGCGAGCATGGACGGGTGGCGCAGATGCGCAAACCCACGGCGGCGCCCAGCCTGGGGACCATCGATCCGATCAAACAGGCGGCCTTCCTGGATCGCGGCTCGGCGCCGGGCGGGCGCGGTTCGGCGGCCTGGCGCGAGATGGAGATCCCGTCGGCCAATCTGCACGGCACGGCGCTGGGGCTGGCGAAGATGTTGGGTGTAGTCGCCAATGACGGCGTGCTGGACGGCCGGTCGGTGCTGTCGGCGGGAACGCTGGATCAGCTGACGCGCGAGCGCATCCATGGGCCGGACAAGGTGCTGCCCTATACGATCAGCTGGGCGGCGGGGCTGATGCGCAATGACGGGCTCAAGGTGTTCGGGCCGAACGACGCCTTTGGCCATTACGGCTGGGGCGGATCGATGGCCATGGCGGATCCGTCGCGGAAGCTGTCGGCGGCCTATGTGATGACGCGCCAGTCGCCGCACCTGATCGGCGACCCCCGCCCCAAGCGTTTGCTGGACGCGCTTTACGCCGCCTTCTGAACCGGGCCGGGCGCGGTCAACAGACCGATCAGGCCGGCCAAGCCCGCGCAGCCGGCGCAGGTCAGGATCACGGCCCGAAACGCCGCGTGGAAGGCGTCGCGGACGACGGGCGTGATCTCGGCGCCCGACATGACCTGGGCCAGCTGGGCGCGGGCGTCAGGCAGATTGGCGGCCCCGGCGAAAACCGCTGACAGCACCAGGCCCAAGAGGGCGACGGCCAGAAGGCTGGCCACGCGCGCCACCGCATTGTTGACGCCCGAGGCCACGCCGGTGTGGCCCGCCTTGACCGCCCCCATCACCGTCGCCGTCAGAGGGCCGACCGCCAGGGTCATGCCGATCGCCAGCACCGTCATCCCCGCCAGCGGTCCGTCGACATAGCCCGCGCCCGGCTCAGGCACAGCCAGAAGCGCCAGTCCGATCCCCGCCAGCGCCGGCCCGACGCTGAGCGACAGACGCGCGCCGAACCGATCGGCGACCCGTCCAGCGAGGCCGGAAAACAGGCCCATGACGGCGGCGAAGGGCAGCATGGCGGCGCCGGCCTCGGTCGCGCTCCAGCCGTGCACCCGGATCAGATCGAAGGGCAGGAAGAACATCGCCCCGCCCAGGGCGAAATAGAGCAGCAGGGTCAGCAGATTGATCCCGCTGAACACCGAAGACGAAAACAGGCCCAGCGGCATCATCGGGTGGCTCTGGCGCGCCTCGGCCCAGACGAAGGCGACCAGCAGCGCCGCGCCCACGACAAGTCCGGCCAGTATGACGGGCGATGCGAACCCCAGATCGGGCGCGGCGGTCAGGGCCCAGGTCAGGGCGCCCAGTCCGGCGACGGCCAGAACTGCGCCCAGACCATCCAAACCGCGCGCGTCGGGATCGCGGCTCTCGGGCGTGGCGGCTAGGGTCACCACAGCGGTCAGGATCGCCAGCGGGACGTTGATCCAGAAGATGGCGCGCCAGTCGGCAGCGTCGGCCAGCCATCCCCCGATCAGCGGCCCGACCATGCCGGTCAGGGCCCCGAACCCGGCCCAGGTTCCAAAGGCCTTGCCGCGCTCCTCGGGCGGGAAGGTCGCGCCGATCACCGCCAGGGCGCCGGGCGTCAGAAGGGCCGCACCGATCCCCTGGATCGCCCGGCCGGCGACCAAGCCCTGGACGGTGGGCGCCAGGGCGCAGCCGATGGAGGCCAGGGCGAAGATCGCGACCCCGATCAAAAAGATCCGCCGGCGGCCGAACCGATCGCCGGCCGCACCGCCGATCAGAACAAGGGCGCCCAGGGTCAGCAGATAGGCGTTCGACACCCACTGCACCGCCGCCGTACCGGCCGCGAGATCCCGCTGCACGGCGGGCAGGGCGACGCCCAGGGCCGAGCCGTCGATGAAGGTCAGGCTGGAGCCCAGCACCGTCGCGGCCAGCACCCAGCGTTTGCGCGCCGCCGACAGCGGATGGGCCGGTTCGGCGGCGGCGTGGACCTGTCCGCCTTCGCAGGGGCCCGGTTGGGCGGTCGTCATGGCCTCGCCTCCGTGTGAGCTAAGGCTACGCCGGTTCCGCCGTGGTCTTCAACGCCTCGCGTGCGGCGCGGCTGCGATTGAAGGCGGCCACGGCGAAGACGCCGGCGCCGGCCCAGATGAAGACGAAGGAGACGATCCGCAGCAGGGTCAGCGGCTCGCCGGTCGCCACGCCACAGGCGAACTGCAGCGTCGGGGCCAGGAACTGGATGAAACCGACCGTGGACAGGGGCAGACGCCGCGCCGACCAGGCGAACAGCGCCAGCGGGATCACGGTCGCCGGGCCGTTCACCAGCGCCCAGACCAGGCCGGAGGGCGAGGCAAATCCGACCGCCTGACTGTGGGTGGTCAACCAGGCCAGGAAGACCGCGCCAATGGGCAGCAGCACCAGACATTCCACGAACAGACCGGTCTGGGCCGAGGCGGGCACGCGTTTTCGGATCACCGCATAGGCGCAGAAGGTGACGGCCAGGGTCAGGCCGATGATCGGCAGATGCCCGAGGGCGATGGTCTGGATCACGACCCCGATGGCGGCCAGACCGATGGCGAGCGCGCTCCAGCGGTCAATCTTCTCGCGGAACAGCACGGCGCCGGCCGCCATATTGAGCAGGGGATTGATATAGTAGCCGAGGCTGGCCTCCAGCGTCGCGTGATGCGTGGTGGCGAAGACGTAGAGGCTCCAGTTCGTGCCGATCAGCAGCGCGGACACGGCCAGCCAGGCCAGGGTGCGCGGCGTGGCCAGCACCCGGCGCGCCTCGCCCCATTGCCCGGCCAGCAGCAGGACCAGGCCGGCAACGAAGACCGACCAGACCGCCCGGTGCGCCAGGATTTCGGGCGCGCCGAAGCCGTGCGCCGCCATCGCCATGAACAGCAGCGGCAGAAGCCCCCACAGAGTGTAGCAGGCGATGGCCGTGCCGACGGCGCGGCCGTCGGCAGGGGGTGCGTGGGCGTTCATGACGGTTGAGACCGCCTAGACCGTGATCGAACGATATCCCGACGACGACTTGATCACGCCGGTCTCGTCCAGCAGCTGGGCGATCTGGACCGCGTTGAGGGCGGCGCCCTTGCGCAGGTTGTCGGACACGACCCAAAGGTTCAGACCGTTCTCGACGGTCGTGTCCTTGCGGATGCGGCTGACATAGACGGCGTGTTCGCTGGCCGCGTCGACGGGGGTGATATAGCCGTCGTGCTCCTGCTTATCGATGACCAGCACGCCCGGCGCCTCGCGCAGGATGGCGCGGGCCTCGTCGGGTTCGATGGGGCGGTCGAACTCCACATTCACGGCCTCGGAGTGACCCACGAAGACGGGCACGCGCACGCAGGTGACGGTGACCTTGATGTCGGGGTCCAGCATCTTGTGCGTCTCGTCCGACATCTTCTTCTCCTCGTCGGTGGAGCCGTCCTCGAGGAAGGAGCCGATGTAGGGGATAACGTTGAAGGCGATCTGTTTGGGGAACTTCTTGGGCGTGGCGTCGCCCAGGCCGTAGATGGCCTTGGTCTGGTTCCACAGCTCGTCCATGCCTTCCTTGCCGGCGCCAGACACCGACTGATAGGTCGAGACCACGACCCGCTTGATCTTGGCCGCATCGTGCAGCGGCTTCAGCGCCGTCACCAACTGGATGGTCGAGCAATTGGGGTTGGCGATGATGTTCTTCTTGGTCGCGTCCTTGATGGCGTCGGGGTTCACCTCGGGCACGATCAGCGGCACGTCGGCGTCCTTGCGGAAGGCCGAGGAGTTGTCGATCACGATGGGGCCGGCCTTGCCGATCTTTTCCGACCAGGCGCGCGAGACGTCGCCGCCGGCGGACATCAGGACGATGTCGACGGTCGAGAAGTCGAACTGCTCGATGTCCTGGCATTTGATGGTCTTGTCGCCGAAGGAGACCTCGACGCCCTTGGACTTACGCGAGGCGATGGCGTGGATTTCATCGACGGGGAATTCCAGCTCCTCGAGGATGTTCAGCATTTCGCGGCCCACATTGCCCGTGGCTCCGACGATGGCGACGCGATAACCCATGATGCTTGGTCCTTCGGACGCGCTACCGCTCGGCTCAGCGGAGCCTTGCTGCTTGAGCGCGGTTTGGTGTGTGCTGTGCATTTAGGCGTTCGCAGCCGCGAAGCAATCGCTTTTCACTGTGCCGGGCTTTAAGCAGTCCTCCCATGACCTCCCGTATCCGCAACGCCTACGACATCCGCGTGGAAGAGGGCGTGCTGACGCCCGATCCGGCGCAGGAGAGCGTGATCACGGCGCTGGAGCGGCTGGAGGTCGATCTGGCCAAACGCGGCCTGTTCGGCAAGGCGCCGGAGGTGCGGGGCGTCTATCTCTACGGCCCGCCCGGACGCGGAAAGTCGATGCTGATGGACCTGTTCTATTCGGCGACGCCTGAGCCGCGAAAGACGCGCGCGCACTTTCACGCCTTCATGGCCCGCATTCACGATCTGGTGAAACAGTGGCGCGAGGGGGATGCGAAGACCCGCAAGGCCGTGTTCGGCACGCATAAGGGCGACGATCCTATCCCGCCGATCGCGAAGCTGATCGCGTCGGAAGCCCGGCTGCTGTGTTTCGACGAACTGCAGGTCACCGACATCGCTGACGCCATGATCCTGGGCCGGTTGTTCGAAGCCTTGTTCGAGGATCGGGTGGTGCTGGCCATCACCTCGAACCGCGCGCCGGAGGAGCTCTACAAGAACGGCATCAACCGCCAACTCTTCCTGCCCTTCATCGACATCATCCGCGAGCGCTGCGTGGTGGTCGAGACGGCCGGGACGCGGGATTGGCGGCTGGACCGGATGACCTCGGCCCAGGTCTGGCACACGCCGGACGACCGCGCGGCGTTCGAGGCGTTATGGCGCGAGCTGAAGGGGGGCGAGCCGGAAGAACCGGCGCACCTGAGCGTGTTGGGCCGCGATGTGGTGGTGCAGCGCACCGTGGGATCGATGGCGAGGGCGACGTTTGCCGAGCTGTGCGCCAGGCCGCTGGGGCCGCAGGATTATCTGGCCATCGCCCAGCGGTTCCACACCCTGTTCCTGGAAGACGTGCCGATCCTGAGTTCGGCCAACCACCACGAGGCGCGGCGTCTGGTGACCCTGGTGGACGCCCTCTATGAGGCCAAGACCAAGCTGATCGTGCTGGCGGCGGCCAAGCCCGAGGCGCTCTATACCGAAGGGGTGGGGGCGTTCGAGTTCGAGCGCACCGTGTCGCGCTTCAACGAAATGCAGAGCAAGGACTGGCTGGCGCACGTCCGCGACTGACGGCTAGGGTAGGGCTGACCCTCGGAGTGTTTCCATGCGCCGTCTCGCCCTCGCTGCCGCCGTTTCTTTGACCTTATCGCCGCTGACGGCGGGAGGAGCTTTAGCCCAGACTGCGCAGGCTGCGGCCAGTCGCGGTCTGACGCCGGGCGAGGTCGGGACGTGGATCACCGGGCTGGGCGGGCGGGTCGGGCCGGTGCAGACCGAGAACGGCCTTACCTTCTTCACCGTGACCAATGCGGGCCTGACCTGGGCGGTCTTCTTCTACGGCTGTGAAGCGTCGGGCTGCGGCGAGGTTCAGTTCAGCGCCGTTGTGCCCGGGGCCGGGGCGACGCTGGACAAGGTGAACGCCTGGAACCGCGACAACCGCTATCTGAAAGCCTTCCATACTGAGGCCGACACGCCGACCGCGACGGTGCAGTACGATGTCGTCGTGCTGTCGGGCGAAGGCGTGACGCAACTGGCGGACCCGTTGACGATCTGGCTGCAACTGCTGCCCAAGTTTGCGGCAGGCATGGGCTACGTCCCGCCGCAATGATGTTCCTCTCCCAACGGGAGGAGTGAAAAGAAAAAGGGCCTGCGGATCGCTCCGCAGGCCCTTCGTCGTTCGATCGTCGCGTGGCTTACGCCAGCGAGCCGTCGATATCTTTACAGGCCTGCAGCAGGCCCTGGACCGAGGCGACGGACTTTTCGAACATCGCCTTTTCTTCGTCGTTGGTGGTGAACTCGACGATCTTCTCGACGCCGCCGGCGCCGATCAGGGCGGGAACGCCGACGTAGAGGTCCGACAGGCCGTATTCGCCCGACAGCCAGACGGCGCAGGGCAGGACGCGCTTCTGGTCCAGCAGATAGGACTTGGCCATGGCGATGGCGGATTCCGCCGGGGCGTAGAAGGCCGAGCCGGTCTTCAGCAGGGCCACGATCTCGCCGCCGCCCTTGCGGGTGCGCTCGACGATGGCGTCCAGTTCGTCCTGTGACAGGAAGCCGGCGGCGACGGCGTCCGGCAGGGGCAGGCCGCCGACGGTCGAGTGGCGCACCATCGGCACCATGTCGTCGCCGTGACCGCCCAGGGTCCAGGCGTGGATGTCCTGCACCGACACGCCGGTCTTTTCAGCCAGGAAGTAGGCGAAGCGGGCCGAGTCCAGCACGCCGGCCATGCCGACCACCTTCTCCTTGGGCAGACCCGAGAACTTCTGCAGGGCCCAGACCATGGCGTCGAGCGGGTTGGTGATGCAGATGACGAAGGCGTTGGGGGCGTGGGCTTTGATGCCCTCGCCGACGGCCTTCATGACCTTCAGGTTGATGCCGATCAGGTCGTCGCGGCTCATGCCCGGCTTGCGCGGCACGCCGGCGGTGACGATGCAGACGTCGGCGCCCGCGATGTCGGCATAGTCGTTGGCGCCCTTCAGGGCCACGTCCTGGCCGAAGACGGCCGAGGCCTCGGCGATGTCCAGCGCCTTGCCCTGCGGGGTGCCTTCGGCGATGTCGAACAGGATCACGTCGCCCAGGGCTTCGCGCGCGGCCACGTGGGCCAGGGTTCCGCCGATCATGCCGGCGCCGATAAGGGCGATCTTCGCGCGAGCCATGGATGTCTCCGTTTATTGCGTGTGCGAAAGGGGATTAATCGTGCGGGCGGTCTAGACCCCTCGCGCGGCTGTCGCAAGAACCTCGCTTTACGGCCTTGGTCAGGCTTGCGAAGGTCCGGCGAAAACCGGAGGATTTCGATGCGCCGTTCATTCGCTTTCGCCCTGCTGCTGGCGTCGGTCGCCACGCCTGTGCTGGCCCAGACGCCGCCCGCGACCATCGGCGACCGCTATATCCCCGCGCCCTGGTGGATGCGTGATCCGGTCATCGCCTCGGTTGGCCAGGTGCGGGTCGAGATTCAGGCCAACCGCGCCTTCGTTTCGGCCAGCTTCCAGTCGGTGGACCGCAGCGTCGCCGAGGCCTCGCGCGCCGCCGCCGATCAGGTTCGGGCGCTGAGCCAGGCCTTGTCAGCCTATGGCGCGGACAAGGTGCGGGTCGAGACCAGCGTCACCACGCGCCCGCTCTATGACCAGTACCGCGACGAAAACGGGGTGATGCGCGACAACACTCGCGCCGACCGCGTGGCCCGCTATCAGGCCGACGCCTCGGTCAATGTGACGGTGCGCGACGTGCGCCTGATCGAACGGGTCTATGCGACCATCGTGGCCTCGCGTCCGACCTCGATCGGACAAGTGAACTTCAACCTGGAGCCGGACAACAGCTGGAAGGCCAATCTGCAGGCCGAGGCGATGAAGGATGCGCGCCGCCGGGCCGAGGCGGCGGCGACCAATGCGGGCGCGACCCTCGGGCGGGTCAAGATCATCGATCCGTCGGGGCGGGTTTGCCAGACGGACGTGCTGGCGGGCTGGCCTTCATACGCCGCAGGGGGCGGGCAGGAGACGACGGTGGACGACATCGTGGTGACGGGGTCGCGCTCGCAAGCGCGCATGGAATATGCCGCGCCGCCAGCTCCGCCCCCACCCGGAGGCGGCGCGCCCAGCGAGGCCCAGATTGAGGCGGCGCGGCTGGCGCTGCAACCGCCCTTGCAGGTGATGACCGACAGCGCCTGCGTCATCTACGGACTGAACTGATGGGGTTTTCCGTCGCACCCGCCTTCGAGGCGGGATCGGTCGCCGCCGCCGAATGGCCCTTGTGCCATGTGCGGCTTCAGGACGACGCCCGCTTTCCTTGGCTGATCCTGATCCCGCGCGTCGAGGGGGCGGTGGAGCTGGAAGACCTCAGCGTCGAACAGCGGGCCGTTTTGATGGAGGAGACGGTGCGGGCCGGGGGGCTGGTTCGGCGGCTGGGTTCGGTCGAAAAGCTGAACGTCGGCGCCATCGGCAATGTAACGGCGCAGCTGCATGTCCATGTGGTCGGCCGCCGACGCGACGACGGTCTCTGGCCCGATCCGGTCTGGGGGCGCGGGCCAGTTGTTCCGTATACAGACGATGAGCGGGCCCGGCGGCTGACGATCGTCGCTGGCGGCTAGATAATATCCAGCGGCACGGCGTGTTTCGGGGGCGGGAAGGCTGCATCCAGCCGTTCCAGATCCTCCATGTCGAATTGGATCTCAAGGGCGTCGGCGTTGGCCTCGACGTGTTCGACGGAACTGGCCTTGGGGATGGCGATGACGCCGTCGTGGCGCAGGACGGCGGCCAGCGCCACCTGGGCCGGGCTGGCGGAATGGCGATTGGCGATGTCGCGGATCAGGGGCTGTTCCAGCAGTTCGCCCCGCCCAAGCGGCGAATAGGCCATCATCGGCATGTCGCGCGCCTGCATCCACGGGAAGAGGTCGAACTCCACCCCGCGTGAGGCGAGATTGTAGAGCAGTTGGTTGGCGGCGCAGTCCTCGCCCCCCTCGATCTCCATCAACTGCTCCATGGCGCGCAGATCCAGGTTGGACACGCCCCAGCGGGCGATCATCCCTTCGTCCACCAGGTCGCGGAACGCTTCGACGGTCTCCTCCAGCGGGACGTTGCCTTCCCAGTGCAGCAGATAGAGGTCCAGCCGCTCGACGCCGAGCCGTTCCAGCGACTTCTCGCAGGCCAGCATCATCTTCATCTCGGACGCGTTCTCGGGTCGGACCTTGGAGACCAGGAAGACCTCGTCGCGCCGCCCGGCGATGACCTCTCCCACCAGCCGTTCCGAGCGGCCGTCGCCATAGAGTTCGGCCGTGTCGATCAGGGTCATGCCCAGGTCGATGCCGCGCGCCAGGGCCTGCTGCTCCTCATCGCGCCAGGCTGGGTCGTCGCCCAGCTCCCAGGTGCCTTGGCCGAGGGCGGGAACGGTCGTACCGTCCGCAAAGGTGACGAGGCGGGTCATGTCCGTCCTGACGATAATGAGCGGCGAAGACGCCGTCGGAGGAAGCGATGCGAACCCGGCATATCAAGACCGACGGTCTGGTCCAACAGGTTCTGGAGGCCGGGTTCGAGGATGACAACGCGCCGCTGGTCCTGCTGATCCACGGTTTCCCCGAACTGGGGGTCAGCTGGCGCGCCCAGGTCCAGGCGATCTCGCAAGCGGGCTATCACGTCGTCGCCCCGGACATGCGGGGCTATGGCGGGACGGACAGGCCGTCGGCGTCGGAGGCCTATTCCATCCTGCATCTGGTCGGGGACATGGTCGATCTGGTCCGCGCGCTGGGCAAGGAGTCCTGTATTGTCGTCGGGCATGACTGGGGCGCGCCGGTGGCCTGGCATTGCGCCCTGTTGCGGCCCGACTTGTTCTCGGCGGTTGCGGGCCTGTCGGTGCCGTTCCAGCCGCGGCGACCAAAGGGGCCGCCCACCGCCGCCATGGCCGCCATTTCGAAGCGGGCCGGGCGGGGCGATCTCTACATCAGCCGATTTCAGGCGCCCGACGCGCACCGGGCGCTGGACGCCGATCCGGCGATGGCGCTGAGGAAACTGTTCTACGCCTATGACGGCGCGACGCCGCCCAAGCGCAGATCGACCGGCTTTATGCCCGAAGGCGTGGCCCTGCTCGACACCATCGCCGACGACGCCACCCTGCCGCCATGGATGAGCGAGGCGCATTTCGACGAATATGTGCAGGCCTTTTCGGTGGGCGGGTTCGAAGGGCCGCTGAACTGGTATCGGGCGATGGATCTGAACTGGTCGCTGACGGCATTCGTGCAGGACCAAAAGATCACCCCGCCCGCCCTGTTCATCGTCGGCGAGGACGACCCGGTGCGCCACTACGCAGGCGGGCACGAGGCGGGCCTGAAGGACTGGGCGCCGAACCTGATCCGCTCGGTCGTCGTGCCGGGCGCGGGTCACTGGATCCAGCAGGAGCGGGCGGATGAGATCAACCGCCTGCTGCTGGATTTCCTGAAACGCCTCTAGGCCGCCTGTTTCGTCGCCATTTGATCACGGACCTCGGCCACGATCTCCAGGCTGCGGATGCGGGCGGTGTTGTCGAACATCATGCCGGTGACCATCAGTTCGTCCACGCCGGTCAGGGCGATGAAGTCGGTCAGCTGGCGCTTGACGGTCTCCGGGCCGCCGATGGCGGAATAGAGCAGCCGGCCCTTGGCGCCGGCGATCTGCTGCGGCGTCAGGATTGTGGTGATGTCGTCGACCGGCGGGGGCAGCTTGCCCGGCTTGCCGGTCGAGAGGCGAGCGAAGCTCTGCTGCATAGAGGTGGACAGGCGTACGCCCTCGGCGTCCGTGTCGGCGGCGAAGACGTTGATCGCGGCCATGGCGTGGGGCTTGGCCAGGCGGTCCGAGGGCACGAACTCGCGGCGATACAGGGCCAGGGCCTCCAGCAGCAGTTCGGGCGCGAAGTGGCTGGCGAAGGCGTAGGGCAGGCCGAGCTGGCCTGCGAGCTGGGCGCTGAACAGGCTGGAGCCCAAGAGCCAGATCGGCACGCGAAGGCCCGCGCCGGGCACGGCGCGGACGGGCTGGTTCTCAGACGCCGGCTCGAACCAGTGGATCAGCTCGACCACATCGCGCGGAAACTGGTCTGCGCCTTCGAAATAGCGCCGCAGCGCACGGGCGGTGGCGCCGTCCGTGCCGGGCGCGCGGCCCAGGCCGAGGTCGATGCGCCCGGGGAACAGGGTTTCCAGCGTGCCGAATTGTTCGGCGACGACCAGGGGCGCATGGTTGGGCAGCATGACGCCGCCGGAGCCGACGCGAATGCGCTCGGTCCCCGCAGCGACATGGCCGATCACGATGGCGGTCGCGGCGCTGGCGATGCCGGGCATATTGTGATGTTCGGCCAGCCAGAACCGCTCATAGCCGAGCCGATCCGCGGCCTGGGCCAGGGCCAGGGTTTCATCCAGGCCGCGTCGGGCGTCGCCGCCTTCGACGATGGGGGAGAGGTCGAGAACTGAGAACGGGATCATGACGCCTAGATCGGGTCTGTCCCTCGGGGTTCAAGGGCAAGGGTCTGGAACCGCACCCGGATCAGGCGCTTTAACCTCATCTCGACGAACGGAGACTGCGTCATGACCGACACCGATCCCACCAAGCCCGAAGTGGATTGTGACGACGCCCGCGAGGCCGCCGACATGGGCGAAAAGCCAGATCTGGGTCATAAGGCCGATACGCTGATCGACGCGCTAGACGGCAGCGATTCGGGATCGGACACGCGCGCAGGTTCTCTGCGCGGCGGTTCGGCTGCAGGCACGGATGACGACCCCGATTCCGCCGAGATTAACGACCGGCTGGCGAAGGAAGGCTCGGCCGATAAGGGCGCGGCGGACCAGGACGACGCCGCAGACTGAGCGGGCGCCTTGTCGCCGCCGCAACCATGCGCCACGGTGGCGCTCTGACCCTCTCGGTCCAAGGACGATCTCTCGATGACGCTTCGCTTGGCGGCCTCCGCCGTCGTGGTTCTGTTTTGCCTTGCAGGATGTGATCGCTCGGCCCAACCGGTCGAGGACAAGGCTGCGCCTGAAGCGTCGGCGCCAGCCGTCCCTAATGCGACGCCTTCAACAGCTGAAGCGCCCGCCGTCGTAGGGGGGGCTACGCCCTCCGCCGCCGACGGCGCGCCGTCCTTTGCGGTCCTCTATCCCGGCGCACAGGTGGACGGACAGCCGGTGGCCGCTGGCGGCGAGGCTGGGCCGGGCGGTCTGGTCACCTTCACCACTACCGCTTCGCCGGACGATGTCGTCGTCTTCTATCGCGAGCGGGCCGAGAAGGCGGGCCTGCGGTCCGTCGCCGGAATGAACCAGGGCGACACACGCGCCTATGGCGCGGCGGCGGACGCCACAAACGGCGCCTCCCTGCAGGTCGTCGCCACGCCGACCGAGTCCGGCGAGACTTCGGTCCAGCTGGGCTGGAGCGCCGGTCAGTGAAGCGGGTCGCCGCCCTGGGCGCGGCGACGGCGATGCTGCTGGCCATGGGGTGCGCAGGGGCGCCCAAGCCGGACGGCGCGATGCCGACGGCGGGCTTCCTAAGCGATGAAACGATCGCCCAACTGACGGATGCGGTCCCGCCGACGCCAGCCCTGGGGTCCGTCGCGGATCTGGCGGACAAGGCGGCTTCGGCGCGTCTTGCAGCGCTGGAGGACGGCGACCGTTGGCTGCTGGCGACCGCCCATGCCGAGCTGCGTCCGCCACTGGCCTTGCAGCATTTCGACTGCGCCTTGGGCGTGCGGCTGGGGTCGGCCGAGACGCCGGTGCTGGACCGGGTGATGGCGCGGATCTTCCATGATGCGAACAGTGCGGCCGAACGCGTCAAGGCGCGCCAGGCGCGGCTGCGGCCGGTCGGCGACGATCCCAGTCGGCGCGCCTGCCAGACCCTGACGCCGGTGGCGAGACGCAGCGCCTCCTATCCGTCCGGCAGCGCGGCGGTCGCAACGGCCTATGGCGAGGCCTTTGCGGCTCTGGAGCCGGACCGCGCGGAGGCCATGCGCCGGATCGGCCAGGAGATCGGAGTCAGCCGCCTGGTGTGCGCTATGCACTATCCCACCGATGTCGCGGTCGGCGAACAGATCGGGCGGGATGTGGCGGCCAGGGCCGTCGACACCCCGGCCTTCCAGGCGGACATGGCGGCGGCGCGGGCCGAGCTGGCGGCTGCGCGTCGCAGCGGCCTGACCAATCCCGGCTGCGCGGCCGAGCGCGCGGCCCTGGCGATCCTTCTGTCCTGATATGACGGCGGTGCTGGCTCTGGCCCTGCTGACCTTCCAGGCTCCGGCCGACCAGCGGTGCACGCCGCAAGAGGTTGCGGCGCTGACGACACCGTCGACGCAGCCCTATCGCCTGACGTGCCAAGCCGACCTGTCGGGCGTCGACATCCGCCGCCGCGTGCTGATCGAGGGCGCGGAAGGTTCAGGAGCGTCGCTGGATTGCGGCGGTGGGACCATCCGCGCGCCGGGCCCGGCGACGACCGCCGCCCCGACCATCGCCGTCTGGTCCCGCCGCGAGGGCGATCGGTGGTCGCGGCCGGTCGATGTGACGATCCGAAACTGCACCGTCGTCGGCAATGTGCGGATCTGGGGCATGGGGGCGGGCGGATCGATGCGCGACCTGCTGGCCTCGTCACGCACCGCCGGACACACGCAAGCGGCCCAGTCCGCCGCGCCGATCCGGGTCACCCTGGACCGGGTTCGGTTCGAGGGCGTGGGGACCATTCCCCTGTATGTCGGCCCCGGGGTCACGCGCACCACGGTGACGCAATCCCTCTTTGTGGGCCGTTCGACCTCCACCGCCGTCTATCTGGACGCCGAGAGCGCAGGCGCGCTGATCCAGGACAACGATTTCGACATTCGCACCGGGCGCGAGCTGATTGCGGTGGACGGGTCTGGCGCCAATCGCATCGTCGGCAACCGGCTGGCGCTGCACGGCAACGGCGGGGTATTTCTGTACCGCAACTGCGGCGAGGACGGCGTGATCCGCCACCAGACGCCGTCCTATAATCAGATTACGGACAATCTGTTCACCGGCGCGGGCTGGTTGCGGCCGCGCGCGGTGGTGATCGGGTCGCGTGAGGGCGGGCGACGCTACTGCGGCGACGATCGCGGCTGGCCGTTCGGGTCAAGCGCGGACGACGGCGACGGGGCCACGGGCAATCTGACGGCGCGGAACATCGTGCGGCGCTGATCGGACGCCTTGCGCAAAGCCGTGGTTCGGGGCTGATTGCGGGACAGAGCGATCCGGGGGATTGGATATGCGGTGGGTGTTGTTTCTGGCGTCCCTTGTGGCGGCCCTCGGTTTGGCGGTGCTGACCGCGCAGACGCCCAAACCCCTGCCCGCTTCGACGCCTGCGGTTCAGTTCTCGGCCGCGCGCGCCATGATGGACGTGAACCGGATCGCACGAGCGCCGCATCCCGTCGGTTCTGCTGAACATCGGCAGGTTCAGACCTATCTCGTCCAAAGGCTGACGGCGCTGGGGCTTCAGCCCAGCCTGCAGACCGGCGCCCTGTCGCCCGCCGCCGTCTCGCGAATAGAGCGGGAGGGCGGAAAAGCGGGCGGCGTTCAGGCGGTCAATATTGTCGGGGTCCTGCCGGGGCGTGACCCCGGCCTGCCCGCGGTCGCCCTGATGGCCCACTACGACAGCGTGCCGAACTCACCCGGCGCCGCCGACGATGCGACCGGCGTGGCCGCCATTCTGGAAGCCGTGCGCGCGATCAAGGCGCGGGGCGGGGCCGAGCGGACGATGGTGGTCCTGTTTACCGACGCCGAGGAGCTGAATCTGGACGGGGCGCGGGCCTTTTTCAGCGAGCATCCGCTGCGCGACGACATCGGCGCGGTGATCAATCTGGAGGCGAGAGGCGGCGGCGGGCGCGCCATGATGTTCGAGACCGGACCCGGCAACGCCCAGACCATCGCCCGCTATGCCCAGGCGACCCAAAGGGCGACGGGCGGGCCGTCCAGCAACGCCCTGGCCATCTTCGTCTATCGGCTGATGCCCAATGGCACGGACTTCACTGTGGCGGCGGATCGCAAGCTGACGGGGATCAATCTGGCCTTCATCGGTCGTCCGGCGCAGTACCATTCTCCGTCCTCGACACCACAGGCGCTGGATCAGGGCAGCGTGCAGCATATCGGCTCCCAGGTGTTGGAAATGGCCGATGATCTTTTGCGGGCGCCGACCCTGCCACAGGCGACGCAGAACGCCGTCTATGCCGACGTCTTTGGCCTGTTCGTCGTGCAGCATTCGTCGGCGATCGGCTGGCTGCTGTTGACTGTGGGAGTCCTGGCGACGGCCTTCGCTGCCTGGGGCGCGCGCCATGCGACGGGTTTGAGAGCCATGTCGGTCGTGCGGGGCGCGGCGGATGGTCTGTGGCTGTTGGCCAGCGCGGTGGTGGTGGGACAGGCGGTGCGCGTCCTGGCCGGGCCGATCGGCCGTCGCGTGGATTCGGCCGACCTCTATTACACCTTGCTGCGTCGCCTGCCGTTTCTGGAAATTGCCGTGGCCCTTTCCATGCTCGGCCTGATTCTGATGCTGACCGCAGGGCGACGCCTGATGGGCCGATGGAGCGCATCTGGAGTGATACTGGCCGCATTCGCGATTGCAGTGGCGCTGGGCGGTTTCAGCCTGCCGGTCGTGGGGGCGACGGTGATTGCGCTGGCGCTCAGCCTAACGCGGCCGGGGCCGCAGGACGCAGACGCCGTCTGGGGCGGCTGGCTGGGGCTGATCATCTTGGTCCTGATCCTGGGCGGCGGGGTGCAGGCGGTGGCGCCGGAAGCCGCCTTCCTGCTGCTGTGGCCTGGTCTGATCGCCGCCCTGGCCGCCGCGTCGACGGCGGTGATCGGCGCCCGCTTCGGCTCGTGGGCATCCCTCGCACCCGCCGTCGTAACGACGGCGGTGGTCGGCGGGTGGTTGCTGGTTCAGGGGCACGGCGTCTTCCTGGGGGTCGGCATGGACATGCCGGGCGCGGTGGGGCCGATCGCCCTGATGATCGCGATGCTGGTCCGCCCGCTGACGCCCGGCACGGGTCGCGCCTTGCCGATCTTCGCCGCCGCCAGTCTGTCGCTCGCCTGCGGAATCGCCGTGGCGGCGAGACTGATCGCGTAAGGCGGGTGCGTTTCGTTGTCGTCGGGGCTGTGAAACCCGGCTAAGGCTATCGCTGCTGTTTCTGGGGGCCTCGCACGCTTGCACCATCTTCACGTCAATCCGTTCACCGTCCTGTCATTGGCGATAGCGATCCTGGGCGCGTGGACGGCTTTGGATCTGTTCAATCGAACCCGCGACCAGATCGGCGCGACGCGGTTGCGTTGGCTGGGCGTCGCCGCCCTGGCGCTGGGCGTCAGCATCTGGTCGATGCATTTCATCGCCATGCTGGGGTTCGAGGTCGAAGGCCCCGTCTTCTATGATCCCGGCCTGACGCTGGTGTCGTTCCTGCTGGCGACGGCCGGCACGTCCGCGGCCTTCGTGACGGCGGGGACGGCGCAGGCCAGCCCCCTGCGGCTGGCGCCGGCGGCCCTGCTGATGGGCGGCTCGATCGTCGCCATGCACTATGTCGGGATGGCGGCGATGCGGATGAACGCCGTCCTGAGTTACCAGCCCGTGCTGGTCGCCCTGTCGGTGGTCGTCGCTGTCGCCGCCGCCTACGCGGCCCTGATCGCGGCCCGTCAGGAGCGGGGCCTGGCCTGGCGCGCGGTCGCCGCCGTGATCCTGGGTCTGGCCATCGTCTCCATGCACCATGTCGGCATGGCGGCCCTGATCCTGACCCCGATCGCCGACGCAGGGCCGGTGGAGGGCGGGGCGTCGCCGGTGGTATTGGCTGTCGCGGTGACGACCGGGGCGGTGACACTGCTGTTTCTTGCGCTGGGCGCCTCGATCGTGGATCAGCGCGCCAATGTCCTGGCGGCCGTGGACGCGGGCGGCGTCGGCTTCTGGGAAGCAACCCTGCCGATGAAGACGACGATGATGTCGCACCGCGCGCGCGAAATCCTGTCCATCGATCCGTCGTGCCGCCTTGGCCCAAGCGAAGTCGGCGACCGTCTGTCGCCCGAGGATCTGCCGTTGCATCGTCAGGCGCTGGAGCGGGCCCTGGCGGGCGAGGGCGAATACGACCAGGAATGGCGTCTGCCGGCCTCTGGCCGGTGGATCCATCTGCGAGGACGCCTGATCCGCAGTCGTTCGGGCCGGCCGATCAAGATGTCGGGCGTCATCACCGACATCACCGATCGCCGTGAGGCCTTCGCCGCCCTGGCCGACAGCGAACGCTTGCAGCGACTGCTGATCAACGAACTGAATCACCGGGTGAAGAACACCCTGGCCACGGTGCAGTCCATCGCCCACCAGACGGCGCGGCGCACGCCGGATGTCGCCACCTTCACCGCCCTGTTCGAGGCGCGGCTGGTGGCCCTGTCCAACACGCAGAACCTGCTGACGGCCGCGAACTGGGAGCATGTCGATCTGCGCGCCATGCTGGCTCAGGAACTGGCCCCCTATGCCGAGGAACAGGTCCGGCTGACCGGTCCGGCCGTCGATCTGAACGCGCAACAGACTCTGGGCATGGGGATGGTCTTTCACGAACTGGCGGTGAACGCCGCCAAATACGGCGCCCTGTCGAACGCCTCGGGCTGTGTGCGGATCGACTGGTCGGTCGCTAACGGCCATCTGCTGCTGGATTGGGTCGAAAGCGGTGGCCCAGCCGTATCGCCGCCTCAGCGCAAGGGCTTCGGCTCGGTCCTAATCGACTCGACCATCAATCGCTCGCTGCACGGCTCGGCGGTCATGACTTACGACCCCGAGGGCGCGAGCTTCAGCCTGCGCCTTCCGCTTTAGACGGCGTCAAAAACGGTCGTAGGATTTGGCTGTCCTCGTTTTGATCAATGAGAACATCTTGTGAACCAGAACAAACCATGCACATAGTCCGCCTCACGAAACGGGGGCGGGTCCAGGCGGGTCTCTCCCAAGCTGAATGACGGGAATCATGGCAAGGGAGACGAAGGCAATGGCTTCACAGGCGGCACTCAAATTGGTGGGCAAGGACGACGGCGACAAGCAACGCGCCCTGGAGGCGGCGATCGCGCAGATCGATCGCGCCTTCGGCAAGGGCTCGGTAATGAAACTGGGCAAGGCGGGCGTGGTCGCCGAGATCGACAGCGTCTCGACCGGCTCGCTGGGCCTGGACATGGCGCTGGGCATCGGCGGTCTGCCGGTCGGGCGGGTTATCGAGGTGTTCGGCCCAGAATCCTCGGGCAAGACGACCCTGGCTCTGCACACCGTCGCGGAAGTGCAGAAGAAGGGCGGGGTCGCCGCCTTCGTCGACGCCGAACATGCGCTGGACCCGGTCTACGCCCAGAAGCTGGGCGTCAATCTGGATGATCTTCTGGTGTCGCAGCCGGACACTGGCGAGCAGGCGCTGGAGATCGTGGATACGCTGGTTCGGTCGGGCGCCGTGGACATTGTGGTCGTCGACTCCGTCGCGGCCCTGACGCCGCGCGCCGAGATCGAGGGCGAGATGGGCGACAGCCTGCCGGGCCTTCAGGCGCGCCTGATGAGCCAAGCGCTGCGCAAGTTGACGGCCTCGATCTCCAAATCGAAATGCATTGTGCTGTTCATCAACCAGATCCGTCACAAGATCGGCGTCATGTACGGCTCGCCCGAGACGACGACGGGCGGCAATGCGCTGAAGTTCTACGCCTCGGTGCGTCTGGACATCCGCCGCACCGGCGCGATCAAGAACCGCGACGAGGTGGTCGGCAACACCACCCGGGTCAAGGTGGTCAAGAACAAGGTCGCCCCGCCGTTCCGCGAGGTCATCTTCGACATCATGTATGGCGAGGGTATTTCCAAACTGGGCGAGGTCATCGACCTGGGCGTCAAGGCCGGCATCATCGAGAAGTCGGGCAGCTGGTTCAGCTATGACTCCACCCGGATCGGTCAGGGCCGCGAGAATGTGCGCGAGTTCCTGAAGCAGAATCCGGACATCGCGGCCTCGATCGAAAAGGCCGTGCGCGCCTCGACCAACAAGATCGCCGACGAACTGCTGGGCACGCCCGAGCCGGACGAGGGCCAGGACCTGGAAGGCTGACGCCAGCATCCGAGGCTGGGCGGACTGTCAAAGTTGGTCCAGCTCTCGATCCGGTCTTTTCACCGCTACTCCGTCGCCCTAGCGACCCGCCACCGACCCCGCGAAGGGCGGCGGAGCGACCCGCTCGACCTCGTGTCGGGCGGGTCTTTTTTATGGTGCAGCATCTTCCCCAGTCGTCATTCCGGGTCTGCGCTGCGCGCCCGGAATGACTAAAGAAAGGTGCGGCCAAACGAAAACGGGCGACCCGAAGGCCGCCCGTTCGTCGTTTTACCGATGTCGCCTGCTGATCAGGCGGCGGCCTTCTCCGGGGTGAACTTGCCGTAGAAGGTTTCGTTCTTCGCCGCCATGTCGCGCAACAACTGCGGGACCTTGAACCGGTCGCCGTAGGTCGCGGCCAGGCGGTCTGCGGTTTCGACGAATTTGGCCAGGCCGATGCCGTCGATCATGCTGATCGGACCGCCGGTCCAGGGCGCGAAGCCCCAGCCCAAGATGGCGCCCAGATCGGCTTCGCGCGGATCGTCGATGACGCCTTCTTCCCAGCAACGCGCCACTTCGACGGCCTGGCGATACAGCAGACGTGTCTTCAGCTCGTCGATCTGAGCGAAGGCGGTCGCCTCTTCCGGCTGATCGATACCCTTGGTAGTCGGGGCCAGTTCGCCCAATCCCTTCCAGATCGTCTTGGGCTTCTGATCGTAATCGTAGAAGCCCTTGCCGTTCTTGCGACCGAAACGCCCGCCCTCGACCATCTTGGCGACGATGTCGGCGCCTTCCGACGGGACGTATTTGTCGCCCAGATCCAGCGCCGTCTGTTTGGCGATCTTGTAGGACAGGTCTAGGGCGACGTCGTCGTGCATCTCCAGCGGGCCGCGCGGCATGCCGGTCATGCGACCGACATTGTCGATCAGGGCCGGGCCGTAGCCCTCTTCCAGCATCGCCATGCCCTCCATCAGGAAGGTGGAGAAGCAGCGCGAGGTGTAGAAACCGCGGCTGTCGTTAACGACGATCGGCGTCTTCTTGATCTTCAGCACATAGTCCAGCGCCTTGGCGATGGCGGCCTGACCCGTCTTTTCACCCAGGATGATCTCGACCAGCATCATCTTGTCGACGGGCGAGAAGAAGTGGATGCCGATGAAGTCCTCAGGCCGCACCGAAGCCTCGGCCAGGCCGGTGATCGGCAGGGTCGAGGTGTTGGAGCCGAACACAGCGCCGTCAGCCAGTTGCGCCTCGGCGCGCTTGGTCACATCCGCCTTGATCTCCCGGTTCTCGAACACGGCCTCGACGACCAGATCGGAACCCTTGATCAGCTCATAGTCCGTCGTCGCCGTGACCGAACCAAGCAGGGCGTCATACTTCTCCTGCGTCAGCTGACCGCGCGACAGGCGCTTCTTCAGCAGTTCCTCAACGTGGGCCTTGCCCTTGTCGGCGGCTTCCTGCGTCTGGTCGATCAAGATGGTTTCAATGCCGGCCAGCGCCTGCACATAGGCGATGCCCGCGCCCATCATGCCGGCGCCGATGACCGTGACCTTCTTCGGATCGGACTTGGGCACGCCGGCCGGGCGAACGGCGCCCTTGTCCAGCTCCTGCTTGGACAGGAATAGCGAACGGATCATGGCCTGCGCCTGCGGCGTCATCAGGGTCTTGATGAAGTAGCGGGTCTCGATGCGCAGAGCCGCATCCATCGGCACCTGGGCGCCTTCGTAAACGGCCTTCATCAGGTTCACGACGGCCGGATAGTTGCCGTAGGACTGCTTACGCAGCATGGCGTTGCCGACCATGAAGTTCTGAATGCCGGCCGGGTGATAGGGGCCGCCGCCGGGCAGTTTGAACGACTTCTCGTCCCAAGGCTGGACGGCCTTGCCGCCGTTCTTGATCCATGCCTTGGCGGCCTCGACCGACTGGCCCTTTTCGACAACTTCATGGACGATGCCGGCGCCCTTGGCGTCGTTCGGGCGGAAGGACTTGCCCTCGCTCATCGCCATCATGGCGTTCTGGACGCCGACCAGGCGGGTCAGGCGCTGGGTGCCGCCGCCGCCGGGGAACAGGCCGACCTTGATCTCGGGCAGGCCCAGCTGGATCTTGTTGTCATTCTCGACCACCCGGTAGTGAGCGGCCAGGGTGAACTCCAGCCCGCCGCCCAAAGCGAGGCCGTTGATCGCGGCCGCGATCGGCTTGCCCGAGGTTTCCAGCGCACGGAAGGCGCCGTTCAGCTTCCAGCCGGCGTCGAACGCCTTTTGCAGGTCGCCGCCGCCCGACAGCACGCCGCCGGCCATGTCGCCCAGGTCCGCGCCGGCGCAGAAGCCCGAGGCCTTGCCCGAGGTGATGACGGCGCCCTTGATGGCGTCGTCGGTCTTGATGCGTTCGACCAGCTCGGGGATTTCCTTCATCACCGAAGAGGTCAGGGTGTTCATCGAACGGCCCGGAACGTCGAAGGTGACCAGGGCGATGCCGTCGGCGTCGACGTCGATCTTGAAGTTTTCCATATCCATTTGCTCCTGGATCAGACGCGTTCGATGACGGTGGCGGTGCCCATGCCGCCGCCGATGCACAGGGTGACCAGGGCGGTCGACTTGTTCGAGCGCTCCAGCTCGTCAAGCGCGATGCCGGTTATCATGGCGCCGGTGGCGCCGAGCGGGTGGCCCATCGAGATGCCGCCGCCGTTCACGTTCATCTTGGCGTGGTCGATGTCTAGCGCCTGCATGTAGCGCAGGACGACGGCCGCGAAGGCCTCGTTCAGCTCCCACAGGTCGATGTCGTCGGGCGTCATGCCCAGCTTATTCAGCAGCTTGCGGGTCACATATTCCGGGCCGGTCAGCATGATCGACGGCTCCGAGCCGATCGAGGCGCCGCCCAGGATCTTGGCGCGCGGCTTCAGGCCCAGGGCCTGGCCGGCTTCCAGCGAACCGATCAGCACGCCGGCCGAACCATCGACGATGCCGGACGAGTTGCCCGGAGTGTGGACGTGATTGACGCGCTCGACCTCGGGATAGCGCTGGTTGATCACGCCGTCGAAGGCCATTTCGCCCATCATGGCGAAGGAGGGGTTCAGGCTGCCGAGCGCCTGCATGTCCGTGTTCGGACGGATCGTCTCGTCATGATCCAGGATGGTCAGGCCCAGCTGGTCCTTGACGCCGATCACCGAGTTCTTGAACCGGCCCTCGGCCCAGGCCTTGGCGGCGCGCTTGTGGCTTTCGACCGAATAGGCGTCCACGTCGTCGCGGCTGAAGCCGTATTTGGTAGCGATCATGTCCGCCGACACGCCTTGCGGCACGAAATAGGTCGAGAAGGCCGAAGAGGGGTCGGTCGGCCAGGCGCCCATATCCGAACCCATGGGCACGCGGCTCATGACCTCGACGCCGCCCCCGACGGCGAAGTCGGCCTCGCCGGACTTCACCTTGGCCGTCGCCATGTTCACGGCTTCCAGGCCCGAGGCGCAGAAGCGGTTGATCTGGACGCCCGCCGTATATTGCGACCAGCCGGCCGAGAGTACGGCCGTGCGCGCGATGTCGGCGCCGAGTTCGCCCACGGGCGTGACGCAGCCCAGGATGACGTCATCGACCTTGGAGGTGTCCAGGTCGTTGCGGTCGCGCAGGGCTTCCAGCACCTGGGTCGCCAGGCTGAGGCCGGTGATCTCGTGCAGCGAGCCGTCCTTCTTGCCCTTGCCGCGCGGCGTGCGGACGGCGTCGTAGATATAGGCGTCAGCCATGGAAGTGCGTCTCCATCTTTGGGCCCATCCTCAACGTGCGGCAGGTCGCGGCACGACGGACAAGGCGGTTCCAAGCGTGGACGCCAAGAACCCTACGTTTACGTCAACGTCAAGTAATAAGCCGCGTGATCGCGACCGGTTGCGGCGGATGCTTTGACGGACTGAAGGTATGAGAGCGTGGGAACGCCGGCCGAGCGCCCGCTGTCAGCGAGGTGGAATACGGGTGGCGCCGCCAGTGATCTTGCAGGCGTATTCGGTCTGCGGACGGCCGGTCTGAACGCCAGTCGGCGTCAAAATGCCTTGGTCACGCGTGCAGGCGGCCTCCAGGGCGTTCAGCTCCTGCTGATAGCTATTGGTCGCGCCCATCGTGCCGCAGCCCGAAAGCAGCGGCAGGACAATGGCGGCGGAAAGGATGAGGATACGCATGGTTCGCTGCTCCCTTTGGAGCGTCAACCGCTCCGCATAGCCCCCCGGCCCTCGAAGACTACTGCGTCGCCGACAGCCTGACCAGCTTGCCGTTCTGCTCGTCGGTGATGGCCCAGACCGACCCGTCGGCGCCGACCGCCACGTCGCGGATGCGCTCGCCCAAGTCTGTCAGCAGGCGTTCCTCGCCCACCACCCGGTCATTCTGGATGACCAGACGCGCAATATGTTTTTCCTTCAGGCCCGCGACCAGGAGGTTGCCGTCCCAGCCGGGGAACATGGCGCCCTGATAGAAGGTCGCGCCGCCGGGTGCGATCACCGGATCCCAGTAATAGACGGGCTGTTCGGTGCCATCCTTTTGCGTCGCGCCGCTGTTGATCTGACCGCCCGCATATTCGACGCCGTAGGCCGCATCCGGCCAGCCGTAGTTGGCGCCGGCCTTGTCCAGATTGACCTCGTCGCCGCCGCGCGTGCCATGTTCGATGGTCCAGATGGCGCCCGTTCCCGGCTGAACGGCAACGCCCTGGACGTTGCGGTGTCCCAGGCTCCAGATTTCCGGCAGGGCTCCGGCGCGGCCAACGAAGGGATTGTCTTGCGGGACCGTGCCGTCGGCGTTGATGCGGATGGTCTTGCCCATGTGCGAGCCTAGATCCTGCGCCTGGGGCCGCATGGGCTTGTCCGAGCGCTCGCCCAGTGTGATGAACAACTTGCCGTCCGGCGCGAAGGCCAGGGACGACCCGAAATGCTTGTCGCCGTCATAGACGGGCAGGGCGCGGAAGATGACCTGAACATTCTCGACGCGCGATCCGTCGTCCAACAGTCGACCGCGCGCGACCGAGGTGGCGTTGCCGCCTTCCCGCGGTTCGGCATAGCTCCAATAGATCATGCGATCCTGCGCAAAGCTCGGCCCGACGATCACATCCAGCAGGCCGCCTTGACCGCGCGCGTCGATGGCGGGCAAGCCCGCGACCGGTTCGCCGACCTGGCCCTGGACGGTGATGATGCGCAGACGACCCGGCTTTTCGGTGACCAGCCAGCGGCCGTCGGGCAGGGCCGCCAGACCCCAGGGGTGGACAAGGCCCGAGGCGACCACCGTGTGGGTCATGGCCTGTTCGGTCTTGACGCCCGGCGCGCGGGTCTGGCCGGCGAAGGCCGGTTGCTGATCGGGATTGTTCGCCGGACGCGTTTCCAGCGGGGCCCCGGCCTGAGGCGCGGCGCCGGCGCTCTCGCTATTTGCGCCACAGGCGGCGGCGAGAACGAGCAGGGATGTCGAGGCGGCGGCGACGATCAGGCGCATGAATGGAGAGCTCCGGCTGAGCTGTAGGCAGTCGTTACGAAACGGCGAGGCCAGCGTTACCGTTCCTGGCTCAGACCGTCTTGCGCTCTATCGCCGCAGGTTCTGGTCCGAGACGACTTGAACCGCGCGCCCGACGGCGATATAGGCACGCCTCTTTCGCGCTGGCCTCGGCCGCGCGCAGGGCCCGGGACTGGGTAGCTCAGATGGTTAGAGCGGTGGATTCATAACCCACAGGTCGGCGGTTCGATCCCGCCTCCAGTCACCATTTTTGTCTGACGTCACAACTAGTTAGACTCCGTCAAAGATAACTGGACTCATGGGCCCGCCCCGCGGTCTCGGGGCCGCCTCATAACTCCGGGCTGCCCGGCAATCGGAAGCCGTCGTGGCCGCTTCGGGCTCAACGCAGTCTTTGGCGACGTCCGCTTCTGGGTCAGTTGTAGATCAGTCGCCAATGAGCGGGTCTGACTCTTGGTTGACCTTCCACCTGTCCGCTTTCCGGCTGCATCCGAACCAAACCCAGTGAGCCTCTTGCTGATTGAGGGTGGCGGTTCGGAAAGACTGGCCCCCCGGCTCGGAAGATGAAGGATCAAGCCACGTCTCAGGCTAATAATAGAGCCGCCTTCAACGCATCCTCGGTGATCGGCTTGGTCAGGGTGGCGTGGGCCCCCAGGCCGGAGGCCATCTGCAGGATCGGGCCGGGGCCCAGCCGGCCGCCGCCGGTGATGGCGACCACCCGCATGATGTCCCTCAGATGCCGGGTCTCGAGGATGAAGTTCAGGCCGTCGCGATCGGGCATCAGGATGTCGACAACGACCGCGTCGGGCTCCCAGGTCCGCACGATTTCCAGACCCTCATCGACCGAACCGCCGGTCATGACCTGGTAACCCATGCGCTTCAGCATATCCTCCAGATGGCCCAGCATCAGGGGATCGTCCTCGATGACACACACTTTCATGGTCAACCTGCGGATGTATCTGCCTTTGCGGTTTAACCGATGACTCCCGTCGCGCGTCAATCCGAAAAACGGCGATACCAGCTGGTGGTCTCCCTTGCGGCCGCCATTTTCGGCGTTCTGCTGGTGTTGACCGGGGTAGAGCTCAGGCGAGAGTTCGCCAGCGCCGGGGCCTTGCGGGCGGCGGTGCAGCGGTCCTACGATACCCGCCTCCAGATTCAGTCGGTGTTCTCGCTGATGCAGGACGCGGAGACCGGCCAGCGGGGGTACATCATCACCGGCAACGCCAGTTTCCTCGAACCCTACGATCACGCGCTGGATCGTGTTGATAGCCAGATGACGGCGCTGGGCGGCCTCTACGAAGGCAATGCCGAGCAGACCGGGAACTATCGGAACCTGTCACGCCAGATCGCCCGGAAGCGGCAGATCATGCAACGCTCGATCAGCCTGCGGCAAGGCGGTGACGCCGCGGCCGCCTCCGCGCAGGTCTCGACCGGCGAGGGCAAGGCCGCCATGGACGATATCCGCCGGGTGGTGGATCACATGACCCGATACGAGGCCAACCATCTGGCCCAGCTGTCCGACAGGGCCCAAGGCCGCACGGCGCGAACCGAAATCCTGGTGGTGGCCCTGTTCCTCGCGCTGGTGCTGACAGCAGCGGGCGCGGCGTTTCTGGTCTGGCGCTATCTGGCCACGCGCGGCGCACTGCTGGAACGCCTGGAGGCGGCCGCGGCGCGGCATGCCGCCACCCTGGACAGCGCCTTCGACGCCATCATCACCCTGAACCCCAGCGGCAGCATCGAGACGCTCAATCCGGCGGCCGAACGGATGTTCGGCTGGCGCGCGGAAGACCTGGTCCGGCGCGACGTTGGCGTCCTGATCGATCTGGCGAATAACGGCGAAGGCTCGTTCCTGGACCGTCTGGGCGCCAGCCAGGGCGCCTTGGCCGACGGTCTGCTGCGGGAGCTGAACGGCAAGCGGCGGGACGGGCAGACCTTCGCAGCCGATGTGGCGCTCGCCGCCATGGACCTGCCGACCGGGCGACATGTTGTGGCGGTGGTGCGCGACATCACCGAGCGGCGGCGGGTGGCCGAGATGAAGGACGCCTTCGTCTCGACGGTCAGTCACGAACTCCGGACGCCGCTGACCTCCATCGCCGGGTCGCTGGGCCTGCTGGCCGGTGGAGCCGGGGGGGAGCTTCCGGACAAGGCCGCGCGCCTGATCGGCATCGCCCATTCCAACAGCCAGCGGCTGGTGCGGCTGATCAACGACATCCTGGATGTCGAGAAGCTGGAGTCCGGCAAGCTGATCTTGGCCATGTCGCCGCTCGACCTGAGGGAGATCGCCGCGCGGTCGATCGACGTCGTTCGGGGTTACGCGGATCAGCTCGGCGTCTCGCTGAGTCTCGGCGAGGGTGATCCGGCCCCGGTGCGGGGCGATGCGGACCGGCTGATCCAGGTGGTGACCAACCTGCTGTCCAACGCGGCGAAATTCTCGCCCGCGGGCGGGGAAGTCGCGGTGACTGTCAATCCCGAGGCCCGGATCGCACGCCTCAGCGTCACCGACCACGGTCCAGGCATTCCGGAGGCCTTCCGCTCGCGCATCTTCGGCAAGTTCGCTCAAGCGGACTCGACGGACACCCGGGCCAAGGGCGGGACGGGGCTGGGCCTCGCCATCGCCCGTGAGATCGCCGAACGCCACGGCGGACGGCTGTGGTTCGAGTCCGCCGAGGGAGACGGCGCCACCTTCCATCTGGACCTCCCGCTCGATCTGCCTGAACAGGCCAGCAGCCGGGGCGTGGGCCGCATCCTGATCTGCGAGGACGATCCGGACGCCGCCAGGATCCTTGCCGAGATGATGGCGCAGGAGGGTTATGACGCCGACGTCGCCGCCACCGCCCGCGAGGCCCTGACCATGGCCCGGGCCGGGCGCTATGCGCTGGGGCTGGTCGACCTTCATCTGCCGGACGCGGACGGCGTCAGTCTGATCCGGGCTCTGAAGGCCGGCGAGGACACGCGCGCCATGCCCGTGATCGTGGTGTCCGGCGACGTCGCCCGCGGCAAGGTGAGGGGACGGTCGCTCGAGGTGGCGGACTGGATGGAGAAGCCGGTCGATCCATCGCGTCTGCGCCTGGCGGTGCAGGCCCTCGCCCGGGCGGACGCCAAGCCGGTCGTGCTGCATGTGGACGATGATCGCGACATTCTGGAGGTGACGCGACAGGCCCTGACCTCAGTCGAGGTTCGCGGCGTCGAGAGCCTCGCCGAGGCGCGTGAGGCCCTGCAGGACCGCCGTCCGGACCTCGTGATCCTCGATCTGGGGCTGCCGGACGGGCATGGTCTGGACCTGCTGCCGGAACTGACAGATGAGGAGGGGCGAACCATCCCCGTGGTCATCTATTCCGCGCAGGATACGGACCGTCAGGCGGCGCCGGCGGTTCAGGCGGTGCTGACCAAGTCTCGGATGTCCCTGACCCAGCTGGCGCGGACAGTTCGTCGCCTGACCCGTAGTTCCGGAGGCCGCTCATGAGCACCGCACTGACCGTTCTTCATGTCGACGACGAGGACGACATCCGCGAGGTGGCGGCGTTCGCGCTGGAGCTGGACCCGGGCATAAGCCTGACCTCGGCGGCCTCCGGACAGGCGGCGCTGTCGGTTCTGGACGGCGGCCTGCGCCCGGACGTCATCCTGCTGGACGTGATGATGCCTCACCTCGACGGGCCCGGCACGCTGGGGCGTCTGCGGGAGCGGCCCGAGCATGTGCAGACCCCGGTCATCTTCATGACCGCGCGGGCGCAGTCAGGTGAGGTTGATCACTACCGGGCGCTTGGAGCGCTCGACGTCATCATCAAGCCGTTCGATCCGATGACCCTGGCCAAAGACGTGCGGGCCATTCTCGCGGCCCGGCGATGACGGACGTCCTCGCGGCCTTGCGGGCGCGCTTTCTGGAGCGTTGCGCCGGTGATGTGGTGCGGCTTGAGGACCTGCTGGCGCGCGATGACCTCGGCGCTGAAGCGCTACGCAGTCTGATGCACAGCTTGTCGGGCGCGGCGGGCACCTTCGGCTTTCCGGAGATCAGTCTGGCCGCCGGCGCGGCGGACGACGCGTTCGCCGCGGGCGGGACACCGTCATGCGACGAAATCCATCACCTGATCCGGACCATGGAGGCGGCGCTGGTCACACCGGAGGGCTGAAGCCCCGGCGGGTCATCGTTCCCCACGATTGGCTACGGCGCAGGTACTGCCAGACGCCGCGCAGGCGCCAGAGGTTGTTCAGCTGGCGGTAGCCGAAATTCTCAAGCACCGCGATGCCGGTCAGCAGCAGGAGGTCCCGGGCGCGCGGGAACCTGCGCAACTCGGATTCCTCGAGCGCCAGCGCGCCGACCGAAAGCACCACGCCGAAGGTGAAGCTGACCGCCAGGAAGGCCAGCAGGTACTCGAGCGACAGCAGGCCCAGCACCCAGAAGGCCGGAATCAAAATGTAGCCCAGCATCTCGACGATCGGGCCCAGCACATCCACGAGGAAGATGTAGCCGAAGCCGACGGGCCCCAGTCGGCCGTAACGGGGTCGGAACATCACATCCCAGTGCCGCTCGAAGGTTTCCAGCGCGCCGCGATGCCAGCGGGCGCGTTGACGGCCCAGCACCCTCAAGTCCTCGGGCGCCTCGGTCCAGCAGACAGGCTCCGGCACGAAGGCCACCCGGTACGGGCGGCCCTGGTTGCGCATCAGCCGGTGCAGCTTGACCACCAACTCCATGTCCTCGCCGACCGTCCCGTGGGTATAGCCGCCCGCCTCGATTACGCGCGCCCGCCGGAACAGGCCGAAGGCGCCGGAGATGATGGTCAGAGTGTTGATCCGGCTCCAGGCGAGCCGGGCCATCAGGAAGGCGCGCAGGTATTCCACCGTCTGCAGCAGGGCCAGCAGGTTGCGGGGCGGGCGCACCTCCAGAACTCGCCCGTCGCGAATGACGCAGCCGTTCGCGATCCGGACGGTGCCGCCGACGGCGACCGTACGCTCCGGGTCCTCCACAAAGGGACGGACGGCGCGCAGCAGGGCGTCAGGCTCCAGCAGGGAGTCGGCGTCCATCGAGCAGAAGATGGGCGCCCGGGACACGTTGATCCCGGCGTTCAGGGCGTCCGCCTTGCCGCCGTTTTCCTTGTCCACCACGATCAGGCGAGGCTGGTGCGTCGCCGCGTAGACGCCCCGGATCGGCTGATGGTCCAGCGCCTGATCATAGTGCCGTTGGACGAGCTTCAGCTCATACGCGTCGATCAGCACCTGCAGGGTGGCGTCCTTCGACCCGTCGTTGATGACGATCACCTCGAAGCTGGGATAGCGGAGCGACAGCAGGGAGCGCACGCTCTGAACGATCGTCATCGCCTCGTTGTAGGCGGGCGCCAGCAAGGCGATCGGGGGCGAGGCTTCCGCATAGCGTCGCCACAGGACCGCGGGCTGGGGAATCGGGGGACGGGTCGCCAGCGCCCGGGCCGCCAGCAACAGCTGGAACATATAGATGAGGTTCTGGGCCACCCCCGTTCCGATGACGAACAGGGCGATGGAGCGGGCGAAACCGACCATCAGGACGGCGATCTCGTGGGTCACGACGTCGCCTCCGAGAGGCCGCGTTCCGCCAGAACCAGCGAGGCGGCGCGCCGCATGAGGTCCTGATCGGCTCGGGCGGCGATCCGCAGGCTGGCGACGCCCTTGTCGCCCAGCATGGTCAGTGCCTCGCCGGCCCGGAACCGCACCCACCAGGCGGGATCGGCCAGGGCCTGGACCAGCAGGGGCGCGGCCTCGAGCAGGCCGATGCGTCCGGCGGCCTCGCATGCGGCGGACCGGACTTCCCAGATCTCGTCTTCCAGCGCGGTCATCATCGCCGGCGCGGCTGCGGGATGGCCGAGCACGCCCAGCGCGCGGATGGAGGCGATCCGGAGTTCGAGCTCAGGCGCAGCCGCGTTGCGCATCAGGGGTTCGACGGCGCGGTAGTCGCCCGCTGCACCCAGAGCATCCGCCAGAAGGGCGCGGGCCGCCGCCGGCGCGGTCGAGAGCATGAAGGCGTCCAGCGCCTGGGCCG
>NZ_DLTK01000022.1:0-6580 GCF_002500885.1 Brevundimonas sp. UBA7838 | reverse complement strand
CAGATAGCCGCCCATCCAGAACGGATCGCGATCCTCATGGTTGGCGTGCTTGAGGATGTAGGCCGCCATCAGCGGCGTCAGGGTGCGCGCCACCAGCAGCGAGAAGGCGACGGAGACGCAGGCGGCCAGCGCGAAGGCCTTGAAGAACTGCCCGATGATGCCGGGCATGAAGCCGACGGGCGCGAAGACGGCGATGATGGTGGCGGTGGTGGCCACGACCGCCAGACCGATCTCGTCGGCCGCCTCCAGCGAGGCGTTGTAGGGCGGTTTTCCGTCGCGCATGTGGCGCACGATATTCTCGATCTCCACGATCGCATCGTCGACCAAGATGCCGATCGTCAGCGACAGGGCCAGAAGGGTCACCACGTTCAGCGACTGGTCCAGCGGGCCCAGGATGGCGAAGGTCGGGATCAGCGACATCGGCATGGCAATGGCCGCGATGAAGGTCGCCCGCCAGTCGCGCAGGAAGATGAAAACGATGATGACCGCCAGCACGGCGCCCAGCAGCAGGGCCTCCAGCGAGGCCAGATAGGATTCCTCGATCTGTTCGACGCTGGCGGTGACCTGCTGGATCGTCAGTTCGGGGTGGGCGTCGTCAAGCTTCTTGACCTCCTCGCGGACCTTTTCGGCGACCTTGACCTCGGACGCGGTGCGCGACCGCAGGAAGTTGAAGGTCACAGCCTCCTGGCCGTTGTAGCGGGCCAGGCGGCGCGGCTCGCTCCACTTGTCCTCGACCGTGCCCAGGTTGTCCAGACGCACCGTCTTGCCGTCGCCCAGCGGGACGAGGGTGTCGCGCAGTTGCGCCACGGAGGTCGCGGCGCCCAGGGTGCGCACGGCGCGCTCGGACCCGGCGATGGTGACTCGCCCGCCCGGCAGGTTGTTATTGACGTTGTTCAGCGCCTGGCTGACCTCGGCGGCAGTGACGCCGTAGGCGGCGAGCCGCTGCGGGTCCAGCTCGACGCGGATCTCGCGGTCCACCCCGCCCGAGCGGTTGACCTCTCCCACGCCGCCCAAAGCCAGCAGGCCGCGGCTGACCTCGTTGTCGATGAACCAGCTGATCTCTTCCGGCGTCATGGTCGGCGAGCGGACCACATAGGTGATCAGGGCGTCGCCGGTGATGTCGATACGCTGGACCGCTGGCTCCTGCATGTCCTGGGGCAGGGACGCGCGCAGGCCGGTCATGGCGTTGCGCACATCGTTGGTGGCGCGGTCGGTATCGGTGCCCAGCTCGAACTCGATCGTCGTGGTCGAGACGCCGTCGGTGATGTTGGAGGTGATGTGGCGCACGCCCGAGAGGCCGGCCAGCGAATCCTCGATCAGGCGCGTGACCTGGACCTCCATTTCCGCCGGGGCCGAGCCGGGGCGGGCGGCCGTGACGGCGACCAGCGGAAAGTCGATGTCGGGGTTCTGATTGATCCGCATCCCCATGAAGCCGACCACGCCGCCGAGCGTCAGCAACAGGAACAGCAGGATGATCGGGATCGGGTTCTTGATCGCCCATGACGACATCTGGTTCATGGTCGTCGGTCCTACTTAGTCGCAGGCTGAGCGGCCGGGGCCGGCGCGTTGCCGACCGCCTGGGCCACGTTGACGCGGTCGCCTTCGTTCAGGAAGCCGGCGCCGTCCACCGCGACGCGAACGCCGACGGCGACGCCGCTGACCGCCGTCTGGGTCTCGGTGCGCGACAGGATGGTCACGGGCTGGAAGTGGACGGTGCTGTCGCCCCGGACCACGAAGACGCCGGGCTTGTTGTCGCGATACAGGACCGCGCCGGTCGGCACGGTCGTCGCCGGCTGATCGCCGACGGCGATGTTGGCGCGGGCGAACATGCCGGGCCGCAGCTGGGCGCCGGGCGCCAGGGAAATGCGAGCCAGGCCCAGGCGGGTCTGCGCATTGACCTCGGGCGTGACGATGCGGACCGAGCCGGTGGTCTGGCCGGCCTCGCTGGAGGTCACGATCGCGGACTGACCGGCGCGCACCAGCGACAGTTCGGTCTCCGGCACCTGGGCGTCCAGCTCAAGCCGGCCGTCGCGCACCATGCGGAACAGCTCGGTTCCGGCGGCGATGATCTGACCCTTGGTGACGCTGCGGCTGATGATCAGGCCGCTGACGGGCGCGCGGATGGTCGCCTGTGACAACTGGGTCTGGGTCTGGCTGAGGGCCGCGCGGGCGGCGGCCAGATTGGCGTTCGAGCTGCGTTGGTTGGCCAGGGCCGTATCCAGCGACGCTTGGCTGAGGAAGCCGCGTTCCTTCAGCTGCTGCGCGCGATCGAGCGCGGCGTTGTCGCGCGCCACATTGGCCTCGGCCAGCTGCACCTGGGCCTGCTGCTGGCGCAGCTGGGCGCGCAGCAGGACGTCGTTCATCTGCACCAGCGGCTGGCCCTGTCGGACGTAGGAGCCTTCGTCCACATAGACGGCGACGGCGGTCAGGCCGCCGGTCTCGGCCGCGACCGGCACCTCTTCCCAGGCCGAGACGGTGCCAGAGGCGGTGACGGTGCGGTCCAGACTGGTCTGGGTCACGGTCGCGGCGCTGACGGTCTGGCGCGAGCCGCCTGCGGCCTTTTCATCTTTCTTTTCCTCGCCATGTCCGCCGCAGCTGGCCAGCAGCAAGGCCGACAGGGCGACGGCGCCGAAGTTGAAAACGGTTCGGGTCGTCTTGGACACGGGATTTCCTCGGTTGCAGGCGAAGCGGGTCGCCGGCTCGCGCCGGTTATCGGGAGGTTTGTTCCATACCGCGTCCGCCAAGCCTTCTCAAACGGCGAAAGGCTTTATTGCCAAGGCTTAATGTGACGCAGTTCGGGACCAGTTCGGCCGTGCGTCTGGTCCCGAACCCTTACGCGTGATAGGGGCGCGCGGATGACGACTCCCCCGATCTCGAACATTCGCAACTTCAGCGTGGTCGCGCACATCGACCATGGCAAGTCGACCCTGTCCGACCGCCTGATCCAGCACACCGGCGGTCTGACCGCGCGCGAGATGTCCGAGCAGGTGCTCGACAACATGGAGATCGAGAAGGAACGGGGCATCACCATCAAGGCCCAGACCGTGCGCCTGACCTATCGGGCCAAGGACGGGCAGGACTATATCCTGAACCTGATGGACACGCCGGGCCACGTGGACTTCGCCTATGAGGTCAGCCGGTCCCTGGCCGCCTGCGAAGGCTCGTTGCTGGTCGTGGACGCCTCGCAAGGGGTCGAGGCCCAGACCCTGGCCAATGTCTATCAGGCCATCGACAACAACCACGAGATCGTGCCGGTCCTGAACAAGGTCGATCTGCCGGCCGCCGAGCCGGACCGCGTGCGCGCCCAGATCGAGGACGTAATCGGCATCGACGCCTCCGAAGCCGTCCTGGCCAGCGCCAAGTCCGGCATCGGCATCGAGGAGGTGCTGGAGGCCATCGTCACCAAGCTGCCGGCACCCAAGGGCGATGTGAATGCGCCGCTGAAGGCCATGCTGGTCGACGCCTGGTACGACCCATACCTCGGCGTCGTCGTGCTGGTGCGGGTCTTCGACGGCGTGCTGAAGACCGGCATGCGGGTCAAGATGATGCGCAACGGCTCGACCCACCTGATCGACAGGGTCGGCGTCTTCCTGCCCAAGAACACGCCCGTGGATCAGCTCGGCCCCGGCGAGGTCGGCTTCATCACCGCCCAGATCAAGGAAGTGGCCCACGCCGCCGTCGGCGACACCATCACCGACGAGAAGAAGCCGACCGCCGAGCCGCTGAAGGGGTTCAAGGAAGTCCAGTCGGTCGTCTTCTGCGGCCTGTTCCCGGTGGACGCCGCCGACTTCGAGGACCTGCGCGCCGCGATCGGCAAGCTGCGCCTGAACGACGCCTCCTTCACCTATGAGATGGAAAGCTCGGCGGCGCTGGGCTTCGGCTTCCGCTGCGGCTTCCTGGGTTTGCTGCACCTGGAAATCATCCAGGAGCGCCTGAGCCGCGAGTTCAACCTCGACCTGATCGCCACGGCGCCGTCCGTCGTCTACAAGATCGGCCTGCGCGACGGCTCCGAAATGGACCTGCACAACCCGGCCGACTTGCCCGACGTGATGCAGATCGAGACGATCGCCGAGCCTTGGATCAAGGCCACCATCCTGACCCCGGACGAATACCTGGGCGGCGTCATCAAGCTGTGCCAGGACCGTCGCGGCCAGCAGATCGAACTGTCCTACGTCGGCAACCGCGCCATGGTGGTCTATGAGCTGCCGCTGAACGAGGTGGTGTTCGACTTCTACGACCGGCTGAAGTCGATCTCGAAGGGCTATGCCTCGTTCGACTACGAGATCACCGAATACAAGGTCGGCGACCTGGTGAAGATGTCCATCCTGGTCAACGCTGAGCCGGTCGACGCACTGTCCATGCTGGTCCACCGCGCCCGCGCAGAGACGCGCGGCCGGGGCATGGTCGAGAAGATGAAGGAACTGATCCCGCCCCACCTGTTCCAGATCCCGATCCAGGCGGCCATCGGCGGCAAGATCATCGCCCGCGAGACCGTCCGCGCCCTGCGCAAGGACGTGACCTCGAAATGCTACGGCGGCGACGCCACCCGCAAGAAGAAGCTGCTGGAAAAGCAGAAGGCCGGCAAGAAGCGCATGCGCCAGTTCGGCAAGGTCGAAATCCCGCAGGAGGCCTTCATCGCCGCCCTGAAGATGGACGAGGATTGATCCCGCGCTGGACCTCTCCATCCCCGCCGGGGGAGAGAGAGGTCTTGGTGCGCGGCCTCAGTGCGCGCCGTTCAACTGCTCGAACACCGCGTCGTAGCCATTCGCTTCCGCAAACCGCAGCGGCTTGACCCGCTCGACCAGGATTTCGCCGCGCGGGGTCTCGCCGCGTTCGATCAGGCCGATGACCTCGGCCGTATAGTCGGCCAGCGGCATGGAGGCGGGGTTTTCCGCATGGCCTGGCATTATGTCGGTGGCGACGCCGGGCGGGGCCAGTTCCAGCACCTCGACCGCGGTGTCCGCCAGTTGATGCCGCAGGGATTGGCTCCACGAATGCAACGCCGCCTTGGTCGCATTGTATGTCGGCGTCGCCGTCAGCGGGACGAAGGCCAGGCCCGACGTCACCGTCATCACCGTCGCCTTTGGCTGGGCCGTCAGATGTGGCAGCAGAGCGGCCGTCAGGCGGATCGGCCCCAACAGATTGGTGGCGATGATCGTCTCCACGGCGGCTAGGTCGAACGGCTGGGCCTTCAAGTCCTCTGCCTTCATGATGCCGGCGTTCAGAATGACGACATTCAGGGCGGGGTGGTCCTTGACGACTTGGGCGCCGAAGTCGGCGACGGCCGCGGCGTCCTCCATGTCCAGCGTCGCCCAGGCCATGCCGGGATTGGCGGCCGCCGTCTTTTTCAGCACGCCTTCGCGACGGCCGGTGATGATGATCTGATTGGCGCGCGCGTGCAGCGCCTCGGCGAGGGCGCGGCCGATGCCCGTGCCGCCGCCGGTGATCAGTATGGTGTTGCCGGTGATGTTCATGATCGTCTCCTCGGGATGCGTCAGCGATGAAAGCGAGGTATGGCGATCACTCTCTAATCGAAAGTAGGCACTCGGAACTGCCCTACTTACCGTCCAGAAAGAAATGGCTATGACGGAGCTTCTGCCCGCAAGAATTGCTCATCCCGAGACCGGCGAGGTCGCCGATCCGCGCGTGGAGGCCTTGGTCAACGACGTGATCGGCCGCGTCGCCGACAAATGGACCATGCTGATCCTGGAAGTTCTGGCCGAGCACGGCGAGACCCGTTTCACCCGCGTCGGCGAACTGGTCGGGGGCATCAGCCAGAAGATGCTGACCCAGACCCTGCGCCAGATGGAGCGCGACGGCCTGGTGATCCGCACCGTCCACCCCGTCATCCCGCCCAAGGTCGAATACCGCCTGACCGACCTGGGCTTCACCCTGGCCGAAGCCTTCTGCGGCGTCTGGATGTGAGCCGAGAAAAACATCGACCGCATAGAGGCGGCGCGCGCGGCATTTGATGGACGAGATAAATAATCCCGCTCAAATCAGAGCGCCGGGAATCAAGCCTGCACCGTCTCCGTGATGAAGTGCCGGCCCTGACGGTCCTCGATCTCGACCACCCACAGGTCCGGGTCGTAGCCGCGCTGGCGGGCGATATAGGCGTCCAGTTCGCTTTCGCTGTCGGACGTGACGGGCTGGATCCACAGGCGGTCGCCGTCGGTTCCGAAGGCTTCGGTGAACAGGCGGGCGGTGCGGGTGGAGGTGTCGTAAGCCTTGACGATGACCGAGCCGGCGCGCGCGTCGCCCTTCTTGACCACGGTCGCATAGGCGCCCTCGATCTGGGCGCGGCGGATCAGGGCGCTGACCCACAGGTCGCTGGAAAGAAGCAATTCGCTAACCCTGCTCGAACACGGAACCCCAACCCTGGCGCGCTAGGGTCGGGGCATGAGGATAGGCCTTTCCCCCCGGCAAGCCAGAGGCTTCCTGTCGGCCGTGCTGATCGCCGCGACGCCCGTCGCCGCCTTCGCCGCGCCGCAGGACCGCTTCTATGAGCGCAGCTTCGTGCTGGCCGCCAACGACCGCTGCGGCCTGTTCGAGCCGCAGCTGACCGCCGCCCTGACGGCTG
>NZ_DLTK01000011.1:0-18550 GCF_002500885.1 Brevundimonas sp. UBA7838 | reverse complement strand
GTGCCGCCTGGCCCGCGTCCGCTCGGTCCAGACGGACCGGCCGGCTGGCCGCCGCCTGTGCGAGGCTGGAAGTCGCGGCCGCCGCTCGGCTTGCCACCGGGACCACCTGCGCGGGGGCCGGAGCCGGCGCGTCCCGCCGGCTTGGCGCCGGGCTTGCCGCGCCGATCGTCGATGAACTGGTCATCGCGCGGTTTGAACGCGCGCTTGGGGCGATCTCCATCCTCTCGCGCCGGACGATCACCGGCGGGCGCGGTGCGTTCGCGCGGCTTGAAGCTCTTGGAGTGCTCGAACTTGGGCGCGGCCTTGGCCCAGCCTTCCTTTTTGGGCGGACGCTCGCGGCGCTCCACCGCATCGGCCTGGGCCGTTTCGGCGGCGCGGACGCGGCTGGGCTTGCGCGACGGATCCGACATGGCCGAACCCGACCGGCCCTTGACGATGGGCGTCGACACCCGACGGCCGGGGATGGGCGCGGGCGTTTCGACCGTATTGCCGGTCGGCAGGTTCTCGGGCCGGATATAGTCGGCCAGCAGCTCGCGGATCACGCGAGGCCCGACCTCTTCCACCGATCCGACCGGCAGTACGTCCAGGCGGAAGGGGCCGTAGGCCAGGCGGATCAGCCGGTTGACCGTCAGGCCGACGGACTCCAGCACCTTCCTGACTTCGCGGTTCTTGCCCTCGGTGATCGACACCGAGATCCACAGGTTCGCCGGCGCCTTGCCGTCTTCGGACTTGGACTCCTTGGCCTTGTCCAACTTGGCCTCGATGGGACCATAGGCGACGCCGTCCACGACCACGCCGTCCTTCAGCGCGTCCAATTGTTCCTGGGTGATCTTGCCCCGCGCCCGCGCCCGGTACTGACGCACCAGCGAGGTCGAGGGCAGCTCCAGCGCCCGGCTCAGCTCGCCGTCGTTGGTCAGCAGCAGCAGGCCTTCGGTCGCGAGGTCCAGCCGTCCGACCGAGATCACGCGCGGCAGACCGGCCGGCAGGGCGTCGAACACCGTCGGTCGTCCCGTCGGATCGCTGTGGCTGGTCAAAAGGCCCGCCGGCTTGTGATAGCGCCAGACCCGCGTCGCCTGGGTCGAACCGATGGGCTTGCCGTCCACGGTGATCACGTCGTCGCGCGTCACCAGGGTCGCGGGCGTGTCTAGGATGCGGCCGTTGACCGCCACCTTGCCCAGGCCGATCAGACGCTCGACCTCACGGCGCGAGGCGATGCCGGCGCGGGCCATGGTCTTGGCGATTCGCTCAGCGCGCAGAGGCGTGTCCGGCGTCTTGGACTTGCCGTCCTTGCCGCCCCCATCGCTGCGCGGCTTGTCGGTGCGGGGCCGGTCGCTGCGCGGCTTGTCGCTGCGTGGGCGGTCGGCCTTGTCGCCGAATGATCTCGTCCCGTCGCCGCTCTTGCGAGGACCGGAGGATTTAAAAGGCCGGGGCGACCGTTCGTCTTGACGGGCGCGGGGCTTCTTGTCGTTGTCGTCTGTATGGCGGACCATGATGAGCGGTTCATGCGCATGGCGCTGGACCAAGCGCAAGCGGCGGCGGACGCAGGAGAGGTGCCTGTGGGCGCAATTCTTGTCGATCCTGCTGCAGGTGAGGTAATTTCGACCGGCGCCAATGGTCCGATTGCGGCCCACGACCCCACCGCCCATGCCGAGATCGTCGCCATGCGGCGCGCGGCGACGGCTCTGGATAATTACCGCCTGACCGGCCTGACCCTCTATGTGACGCTGGAGCCCTGCGCCATGTGCGCCGGCGCCATCAGCCACGCCCGCATCGGCCGCGTCGTCTGGGCCGCCGACGATCCCAAGGGCGGCGCCGTCATCCACGGCCCCCGTCTGTTCGAACAGCCGACCTGCCACTGGCGCCCGACCACGGACTCAGGCCTTCTGGCGGGCGAGGCGTCGTCGCTGCTCAAATCCTTCTTCCGTCAAAGACGGGGAACGGCGACAGGCGGCGCACGTTAGAACGCCGCCAAAAGCTGCGCCGTTGGGCGGGGCCGTGGAGGGAAAAGACCTTGTTCAAGCCGGATTTGCCGCAGTCGATCGTGTTCAGCGGCCTAGCCGCCTTGGCCCTCCTCACCGCCTGCGGCGCCGATCCCGACAAGGCTCCGCGCACCGGCGACGAGGTCAAGGAACGCGCCATCCAGGCCCAGACCGCCCGCCAGCGCACCGGCGCCGAAATCCAGGACCGCACCCTGAACCGCGTCGTCCACACCGTTTATCTTTGCGACAATGGCGAGCGTCTGTCGGTCGATTTCGACAACCCGCGCCAGATGGCCACCATCCGCAACTCGTCCGGCGAGGCCATCGACCTGTATCAGGAACGCGCCGCCGACGGCATCTGGTACCGCGCCTCCAACGTCGAACTGCGCGGCAAGGGCGTTTTGGCCACGTGGTCCGTCGAAGGCCGCCAGCCGACGGAATGCCGAGCGGTCGACTAAGCGAAGGCCGCTAACCGTCGATCCAGACTCTGGCGCACCGAGGGCCAGTCGTCGACGATGACGGCGAACATGGCGGTGTCGCGCGCCCGACCGGTCCAGGTGATCTTGTGCTTGCGCATGACGCCTTCGGCCTTGGCGCCTAGTTTGAGGATGGCGGCCTGGCTCTGGGCGTTAACCGCGTCTGTGATGATCTCGACCCGCACAGCGCCCGCGTCGAAGGCATGACCCAGCAGCAGCCGTTTGCAGGCCGGGTTGATCGCCCCGCCCCGCGCCTCGGGCCGATAGAAGGTCGAGCCGATCTCGCAGCGGCGATAGGCGGGGTTGATCTCATACAGGCTCGTCGTCCCGACCACCGCCCCGTCCGAGCGCCGCCGCACCGCATAGGCGATCCGCGTCTGCGCCTGCATCGCCGCCATCGCGGCGTTCCACCACGCCTCGAAATGATCGCCATAGGCGGGCGCGACCATGATGCTCCAGGCCTCGGGATCGCAATCCAGCGCGGCCTTGACCTCGGCTTTCAATCCTTCCTCGAACGGCTCGAGCCTCACGAAGCGATCCTCCAGAGGGACCGGGGCGATCCGCATCACGCGGTCGCGCCTTCCTCGATCAGGAAGGCGCGCACCTTGGCCGCATCCATGCCCTTGGCGACGAAGGCCTGGCCGACGCCGCGCGCCAGGATCAGGGTCAGCGCCCCGCCCTCGGCCTTCTTGTCTCCCGCCATCAAGGCCAGCAGACGGTCGGCCGCGAACGATCCCGCCTGATCCAGCCGCGTCGGCAGACCCGCCCCCGCGACCACCGCCTCGACCCGCGCCACGTCGTCCGCAGAGCACAAGCGCTCACGCGCCGAATATCGGAAGGCCATGCAGCAGCCGAGCGCCACCGCCTCGCCGTGCGCCAGCGCGCCTTCGTCGAAGCCGACCTCGGTCTCGATCGCATGGCCGAAGGTGTGGCCCAGGTTCAGCAGGGCGCGCCGCCCCGCCTCCTTCTCGTCCTCGCCGACCACCGCGCTCTTGATCTCGACCGAGCGGATCACCGCCCGCTCCAGCGCCGCCGGATCGCCCTTGGCGCCCACAGCCCCCTCGCCCGCCAGCCAGTCGAAGAAGGCCGCGTCGCAGATCAGCCCATGCTTCAGCACCTCGGCCCAGCCGGACCTCACCTGGCGTTCCGGCAGCGTCGCCAGCACGTCGATGTCCGCCAGCACCAGACGCGGCTGATGAAAGGCGCCGACCAGGTTCTTGCCGCGCGGCGTATCGATAGCCGTCTTGCCGCCCACCGACGAATCCACTTGGGCCAGCAGGGTCGTTGGGATCTGAACGAAGTCGATGCCGCGCATGAACAGGGCCGCCGCCAGACCGGCCAGATCGCCGACGACGCCGCCGCCCAAGGCGATGACCACGTCCTTGCGATCCAGACCGATCTCCAGCAGCCGGTCCAGGACGCGCTCCAGCTCGTCGAAGGACTTGGAGCCCTCGCCTGCCGGCACCGCCACGACCTCGCTGGTCACGCCCGCCGCCGTCAGCGACGCGGTTAGGGTCTGGGCATGGATGCCCGCAACCGTCTCGTCGGTGATGATGACCGTCCGCCCCTTGGCCATCGGTGCGATGTGTGCGCCGGCCTGAGCCAGCAGCCCGCGTCCCACCACGACGTCATAGGCGGCAAAGGCCCCGCCGCTGACCGGAATGATCGTCATTGCGGGGTCTCCGTGCGTCGTCTCTGGCGCCAGTGTCGGCGCAGGTTCTTGTGAATGGCGTCCACCGCTTGGCCGTGCGAGCCCTGCCCGACGTCCACGGTCACATCGGCCTCGCCGTAGATGGGATAGCGCGCCTTGGCCAGGCTCGTCAGAACCTCCAGCGGATCCTTGCCCCGCAGCAGGGGCCGCGTGTCGCGCCGCGCCACCCGTTCCGCGATGACCGCCAGATCGGCCCTCAACCAGACCGTGTCGGCCTTGGCCTTCAGCAGCGCCCGCGTCTCCGGGTTCATCATCGCCCCGCCGCCGGTCGCCAGCACGATGGGCGGGCCCTCCAGCAGGCGGCGGATCACCCGCGCCTCGCCCGCGCGGAACTCGGCCTCGCCTAGCGCGGCGAAGATTTCCGACACCGTCATCCCGGCCGCCGCCTCAATCTCCACATCCCCGTCCGCGAACGGCAGTCGCAGCCGATTGGCCAGCCGACGACCGACCGACGATTTGCCCACCCCCATCAGGCCGACCAGGGCTATGGTGCGGGTCGGACCCGGATTCGCACGCCGCCTCATCCGGCGGCTCCGGCGGAACGGTCGGTCGAGAGGAAGGCGAAGGCGGCGGCGCGGGCAGGCATGATCCAGAAAACCTCTACACCAAGCCTGACCCTGCGCCAGTCGTTCAGGCCACGGATCGCCGCATGACGCCCCAGATCGAGGCCTTTCTGGAGATGATGGCAGTCGAACGCGACGCCTCGCCCCATACGCTGTCCGCCTATGGTCGCGATCTGGCGGACGCGGAGATGGCATTGTCGGACGCCGGCGGATTGATGAAGGCCGACGCCGAGGCGGTCGAGGCCTGGTTCACGGACCTGTCGCGGCGCGGCCTGTCGGCCGCCACCGCCGCCCGTCGCCGCTCGTCCGCGCGTCAGTTTTATCGCTTCGCCCTGGCCGAGGGGTGGCGCACCGACGACCCCTCGCGCCGTCTCGACGCCCCCAAACAGGGCCGGTCCTTGCCCAAGGTGTTGAGCCGCGACGAGATCGACGCCCTGCTGGCCGCCTCGGCCGCCCGCGACACGGCGGCGGGGCTGCGCCTGGTCGCCCTGGTCGAGATGGCCTACGCCTCCGGCCTGCGCGTGTCCGAACTGCTGGGGCTAAAAGTCGAGGCCGTTCGGCGCGACCCCGCCTATCTGATCGTGCGCGGCAAGGGCGGCAAGGAACGGCTCGCCCCCCTCAATGCCGCCGCCCGCGAAGCGATCAAGGCCTGGCTCATCGCGCGTGACGCCAAGCGAAAGCCTGATGCGCCCGACAGTCCCTGGCTGTTCCCTTCCTCCGGCCGCACCGGCCATCTGACCCCGCGCCGTTTCGCCCAACTGCTGGACGAGGCGGCGATCACGGCCGGCATCGACCCCGCCCGCGTCAGCCCCCATGTCCTGCGCCACGCCTTCGCCACCCACCTGCTGGAAGGCGGCGCCGACCTGCGCGTCGTCCAGACCCTGTTGGGCCACGCCGACATTGCCACGACCCAGATCTACACCCACGTCGCCACCGATCGCCTGGCTCAGGTCGTCCACCAAAACCACCCCTTGGCGCGCGACGACTGAACCCCCGCTTGCCCGGAGGCGTTGACCTCTCTAGGTTCGCGCGCCTTTCCCAAGGGCGCTTTCGCCCGTTTGCAGTTCCCGGACGCCTTTATGGCCACGCACTATCTCGACTTCGAAAAGCCGATCGCCGATCTGGAAGCCAAGATCGAGGAGCTGTCGCTGCTGGCCGACACCTCGGGCGACATCGACCATGAGATCGAGGGCCTGCGCAAAAAGGCCGACCAGCTGCGCAAGAAGACCTACGCCGGCCTCGACCCCTGGATGAAGACCCAGGTCGCGCGTCATCCGCAGCGCCCACACTTCATCGATTACGTCCAGAGCCTGTTCACTGACTGGAACGAGCTGCACGGTGACCGTCAGTTCGGCGACGACCAGGCCATCCTGGGCGGTCTGGCCCGGTTCCGCGGCCGACCCGTCGTCATCATGGGCCACGAAAAGGGCCACGACACCGCGACCCGCATCACCCACAACTTCGGCATGGCGCGGCCCGAGGGCTATCGCAAGGCTGTGCGCCTGATGGACATGGCCGAGCAGTTCGGCCTGCCGGTCCTCAGCTTCATCGACACCGCCGGCGCCTATCCGGGCCTGGGCGCCGAGGAGCGCGGCCAGGCCGAGGCCATCGCCCGCTCGACCGAGCGCTGCCTGACCCTGGGCGTGCCCTCCATCGCCACCATCACTGGCGAAGGCGGCTCGGGCGGCGCCATCGCCATCGCGGCGGCCAGCCGCGTGCTGATGCTGGAACACTCGATCTATTCGGTCATCTCGCCCGAGGGCGCCGCCGGCATCCTGTGGCGCGACGGCGCGCGGGCCAAGGATGCGGCCATGGCGATGAAGATCACCGGCCCGGACCTGATGCAGCTGAAGATCGTTGATCGCCTGATCGACGAGCCTGTCGGCGGCGCCCACACCGATCGCGACGCAGCCATGGCCAATGTCGGCGACGTTCTGGCCGAAGAGCTCAAGGGCCTCGACGGCCTGACGCCCCAGCAGATCAAGAAGCGCCGCGCGGATCGCTTTTACGCCATCGGCGCCCTCTGACGCCTGGTCGCTTTGGCCGACCAACGTTAACGCAGCATCCACCCTCGTCTGCCAAGCTCGGCGCTTCGTTCAGGGGCATCGGGGTTTGCGACCGGCCATGAGTTCAGCGGCGCGACAGACTGGGGCGTTTGCGCCATGAGCGGCGGCGAGTCCCTGCGTGAAAGCGCCGTCTTCAACCTGGCCGGCGCGATCACGATGATCGTCGACGATTCACCGTTTTCGCTGACCCTGACGTCCAACGCCCTGACCGGTTTCGGCATCCGCCCGACTTACGCTTGCGGCACGGGTGTGGAAGCCAAGAAGCTGCTGACCGACAAGCCCGTCGATCTGCTGGTCGTCGATACCGACATGCCCGACATCGACGGGTTCGAACTGGTGCGGTGGTTGCGTCGCTCCGGCCCCAATCCGAACGCCTTCATTCCCGTAATCATGACCGCCAGCCACATTCGTCGCGGGCGCGTCGCCGAGGCGCGGGACTGCGGCGCCAACTTCGTCGTCACCAAGCCCTTCAGCCCGGCGCTTCTGCTGGAGCGCATCCTGTGGGTGGCGCGCGACAGCCGGCCCTTCCTGGAGGTCGGCGACTATCTGGGGCCGGATCGCCGGTTCCGGCACACCGGCTATGAAGGCGTGGAACGTCGCGCCGACATGATTCGCAAGGCGAAGGGGATGGAGAGTCTGGCCCTATGACCGTCATCACCCACACTCAGCGCAAGTCGCGTCTGGCAGAGATGCTGGATCGCCCCGGCGGCGTCAGCGTCGGGGTCGCCCTGGCCCAGGCCCGCGCCAATCTGGACGGACTTCAGGAACAGGCCCGCGCCATCATCGGCGACAATATCGCGACCTTGCTGGCCAAGCCCGATCCGAACCTGATCGAGCCGATGCGGCTGGACTTGGCCTATTCAGCCTCCAGCCAGATCATCGATGCGGCCAGCCCGTTCGAGATGGACGACCTGTGCACGGCGGCCAAGGGCCTGTGCGACCTGCTGGACGCCGCGCCGCGTCAGGGCGGTTTCGACTGGCGCATCGCCACGGTCCATGCCCAGGCGATGAAGCTGTTGCTGGCGCTGCCGCCGCAAGAGCAGGCCGCGCGGACTGCCATCCTGACGAATCTGCATGAGGTTCTGAGAAAGAAGCTGCCGACCGCCGATCAGTCGACCATCTGAGGCGTCTTGCCGCCGCGCGTCTGTTTGCGCCACAGCGCTGCATATTCCCCGCCCTGTCGGGCCACGAGTTCGTGGTGACCGCCGCGTTCGACGATCCGCCCGGCCTTCAGCACCAGAATCTGATCCGCGTCCGCCACGGTCGACAGCCGGTGTGCGACCACCAAGGTCGTGCGGCCGTTCCTGGCCTTGCGCAGGGTTTTCTGGATCGCGGCCTCGGTGCGGCTGTCCAGGGCGCTGGTGGCCTCGTCCAGGATCAGGATGCACGGATCGGCCAGCAGAGCGCGGGCGATGCCCACCCGCTGACGTTCGCCGCCCGACAGCTTCAGCCCCCGTTCGCCGACCTTGGTCTGCATGCCGTCCGGCAAGCCCCGAATGAAGTCGGCCAGTTCCGCCGCCTCGGCCGCCGCCCACACCTGCGCCTCATCCGCCTCGGGCCGGGCGAAGGCGATGTTGGCGGCCAGGGTGTCGTTGAACAGCGCCACATCCTGAGGCACCAGCGCCACCGCCGACCGCAGCGAAGCCTGGGTCACCTCACGCGCATCATGGCCCTCGATCAGCACGCGCCCCTCCTGTGGATCGAGCAGACGCAGCGCCAGTTTGACGATGGTGGACTTGCCCGCGCCCGAGGGCCCGACCAGCGCCGTCGTGGTGCCCGGCGCGGCATAGAAGCTGACGTCCTCTAGCCCATTGGCCCGCGCGTCGTGGCGGAAGCCGACGGCCTCGAATGCTACCGACGCCCCGCGAGCATCGACCGGCCGCGGCAGGGCGACGGCGTTCGGCGCATCGGCGACCTGCGGCGTCTGTCGCGTCACCTTGAGCATCTCCTCCATGTCGATGAAGGACTGACGGATTTCTCGATAGGCGAAGCCCAGTATGTTCAGCGGCGCATATAGCGAGATCATGATCAGCACCGCCGCTGTCACGTCGCCCGGCCCCATCCTTCCGGCCGCCGCCTCGAACCCAGCCATCACCGCCATAACGCCCAGGCCCAGGTTCATCACCAGGGCCTGCATCCCGTTCAGCATGTTCAGCGAACTGTTAGCCTTCAGAGACGCCTCGGCATAGTCGCCCAGCGCCCGGTCATAGGTCTGGGCCGCGCGCGTCTCGGCCCCGAACGACTTGACCGTCTCATAGTTCAGCAGGGCGTCGACCGAGACGCCGGCGGCCTCGGAATCGGCCGCATTCATGATCCGGCGATGCTCCAGCCGCCAGTTGGACATGGCGAAGGTGGCGGCGGTGTAGATGACGACCACGACCACCGCGACAGCGGCGAAGCGCCAGTCGTATTTGGCGCCCAGCACCCCGGCCGCCAGCACCAGCTCCACCCCGGTCGGAACCAGATTGAAGGCCAGGATGCGCAGCAAAAAGTCGACCGCGCGCGATCCCCGGTCCATCGTCCGCGACAGGGCGCCCGAGCGTTTGGTCTGGTGGAAATCCAGCGACAGGCTCAGCGCATGGGCGAAGGCCTCGGCCGCCGTCGCGCGCTGGGCGGCGGCGCGCACCGGCGCGAACACCACGTCGGAGATCAGGGGCGAGGCCGCCGACAGGAACCGAACAAGCGTCCAGCCGATGGCGAAGGCCGCAAAGCCCAAGCCGACGGCGGTAGCGGCACCCTGCCCCGCCGCCAGACGGTTGACCGCCGCACCCAGCACCAGCGGCGCCATGACACCCAGCCCCTTGCCCGCCAGCGTTAGCAGGATGGCCGAAATCAGCCGCAGCTTCAGGTGCGGCGCGCCCGATCGGGCCACCAGCCGCGCAAGGTCCGCCAGCGCCGCCAGCGTCGGGGGTCCGTCCGTCTTGTCCTGTGGGCTCCCTGCCTGCTGCGCCTTGACCATCGGGTCACGCCTGCCGCCGGAGCGTTCGCCTCGTATCGCCATGATCCGCATATGGAAAGCCAATGCGACCGGGGAAAGGCCACGCTGGCGCGCGAACGGGGATTAGTCGCTCAGCCCAGACCGGCGACCGCCTCGATCAACTCGTCCACGGCCGCTTCCTGCGCCGCCCATGAACAGACGAAGCGCACCGAACCGTCATCGAAGGCATAGCAGGCCCAGCCCATTTCATTCAGGCGGGCATGCGCCTCTGGCGGCATCCGCACGAAGACGGCGTTCGCCTCCACCGGATGGGCCAGGACGAAGGGCGACCGCCCCGCGATGCCCGCCGCCAGTCGCTGCGCCATCAGATTGGCATGGGCGCCGCCCGATTCCCAATCGCCGCTTTCCAGCAACCCTAGCATCGGGCCCGACAACAGACGCGTCTTGGATGACGTCTGGCCCGCTTGTTTCAGCCGATTGTCCAATCGCCGCGCCAGGCTCTTGTCGAACAGCACGATCGCCTCGGCGCAGTTGGCGCCCGCCTTGGCCCCGCCGAACACCAGCACGTCCACGCCTAGGCGCGGAATGTCCTTCAGGTCGAAACCGGCGGCGACCGCATTGGTCAGGCGCGCTCCGTCCATGTGAACGCCGTAGCCCAGCGCCTTGGCCGGTTCGATCAGGTGGCGCAGTTCTTCCTCGGTATAGACCGAGCCATATTCCGTGGCCTGTGTCAGCGACAGGGCGGCGGGCGGCTGACGATGCCCCACTTCGGGTTCGCCCAACTGCGCCTGCAGGGCCAATGGATCGATCTTGCCCGAGAAGCCCGGCAAGCCGATCAGGCCGACGCCGTGACCGAAGAAGCCCGGCGCGCCCGTCTCGTCTGTGCAGATGTGCGCCGCATGGTGCGCCAGCACCGCCTCATAGGGTTGGGCCAGCATCGACAGGGCGATGGCGTTGGCCGCCGTCCCGCTGAAAACAAAACGCACCTCGGCGTCGGCATCCAGACGCTGGCGGATCTGGTCGGCGGCGCGGGCTGTGACATCGTCTGCGCCATAGGCGCGGGCGAATCCCTTGTTGGCGCGCACCAGGCCTTCGATGGCGCTCAGCGCCATGCCGGCGGTGTTATCGGAGCCGAAATCGTAACGCATCAACGGTTCGTCGCCTTCAGATCGGCCGTATCGTCTTCGACCGTGCGGACGCGCACGACCGGCACCACATCCTCATCGCCATAGGGCACGGCGACCTGATGCGGGAACGGAATCTCGATCCCGGCGGCGTCCAGCGCCTCCTTGCCGCCCTGCATCAGATCGGCCTGGGTCTGCCACCAGTCGCCGACCTTGACCCAGGCGTGCAGCGTCACCTGCACCGAGCTGTCCAGCAGGCCCGTAACGCCGGTCCACGGATGGGGATCGTGCAGCACCTTGTCGTGTGCGGCGGCCATATCCGCCAGCACGCAGCGCGCCTGGTTCAGATCGTCGCCATAGCCGACCGTGAAGTTGATTTCGATCCGGCGCGTCTGCTGACCGGTCAGATTGGTCAGCGGATCGCTCAGAACCTTGGAGTTCGGAATGACGATCTTGTGGTTGTTGGCGTTGGACAGCTGGGTCGTGAACAAGTCCAGTCGCTGCACCGTGCCGCTCATCCCGCCGACATCGACGACGTCGCCGACGCGATAGGGCCGCAGCACCAGCAGCATGATCCCCGACGCCACGTTCGACAGCGTGCCCTGCAATGCCAGGCCCACCGCCAGGGACGCCGCGCCCAGCACGGCGATGATCGAGGTCGTCTGAACGCCCAGGCGCTGCAGCACGGCGATCATGCCGATGATGATCACCACAACCCGGACCACCTGCACCGCAAAACTCAGGACGGTCGGGTCATGTCTGAAGCCGCGCACCCGTGACAGGGTTCTGCGCGCTGCGCCCGCCGCCCACTTCGCCACAAACACGGTGGCGACGAAGATCAGGATGGCGATGGTCAGGTTGATCGCGAAATCGCCCGCCATGTCGGTCAGCTTGGCGATCATGGCGGCGTCGATCGAAACGGCCTTGCGGCCTGCGGCCACCGCGTCGGCGACTTCGTTGGAAAGAGGCAGAGACATGAGCTCGGGTCTAACGCCTGATGCGACGATTGGAACCCCCGAAAGCCCGATTTCAGGCCTTTGCGATCCGCCCGCCGCCGCTTTCAATGGCGTCCAGCAGGTCCATCACGTCGTCGATGGTGTTGGCCTCTCGCGCCGGCTTGTCCCAGCGAATGCGGCTGACGCGCGGAAAGCGCATGGCCACGCCGGACTTGTGCCGGGTCGAGCGATTCAATCCTTCAAAGGCGATCTCCAGCACCAGTCCAAAGTCCCGCTCGGCTCGCACAGACCGCACCGGCCCGTATCGGTCGATGGTGTGATCGCGCACGAACTTGTCGAGCTGTTTCAACTCCTCGTCGGTAAAACCGAAATAGGCCTTGCCCACCGGCGTCAGCGCGCCCTCCGGCGTCCAGACGCCGAAGGTGTAGTCGGAATAGAAGCTGGAGCGTTTCCCATGCCCCCGCTGGGCGTACATCAGGACGGCGTCGATGACGTGCGGGTCGCGCTTCCACTTGAACCACGGCCCCTTGGGTCGTCCGGCCAGATAGGGGCTGTCCCAGCGCTTCAGCATCAGCCCTTCGGCCGCCGCCCCAACCGGCGGATCGGCGCGCAGCCGCGCCAACTGATCCCAATCGGCATAATCGACCACCGGCGACAGATGCAGTCGCTCGCCAGTATGACCAGCGACCAAGGCCTCGAGCCGCGCCCGACGCCCGCGGAGCGGCAGGCCACGCAAATCCTCGCCATCCTCGGCAAGCAGATCATAGGCGACGATCGCCGCCGGGAAGGCCTGCATCGCCTTGGCGTCGACCGACTTGCGATTCAGCCGCTGCTGAAGGTCCCCGAACGGCGCGACCGCCCCGTCGCGCCAGACGATCAGCTCGCCATCGATCGCGCCTTCGAACGCCAGGGCGTCCATCACATCGGGAAAGGAGCCCGAAATCTCGTCGCCGGTGCGGGAATAGAGTTTGCGGACCTCGCCCTCCAGCACCGCCTGAACCCGGATGCCGTCCCACTTCCATTCGGCCGCATAGTCGGCCGGCGAGAGTTTGGGCAGATCGACCGCTTCATCGATGGCGACAGCCAGCATGACGGGTCGGAACCGGCCGGGCGCATCCGGGCTGGGCCGCTCCGCCCTGCCCTCCAGCCAGGCGAACAGATCGGCGTAGGGCGGCTCGACCGCGTGCCAGACCTCCTCGATGGCCGAAGCGTCCAACGCTTCCAGCGTCATCTGGGCCTCGTCGCCGTCCGGCGAAGGCGGCGCCATCACCGCGTCCGGGCGCATCATGGCCGCCGCCGTCTTGGCCAGCCGCGCCGACATACCGACACGCAAGGCCCCGGTCATCAGCTTCAGCAGCGCCCAGCGCCCTTTCGGCTCCAGCGCATCCAACCAGCCTTCCAGAAGACCGCGCACCTCCGTCCGCGTCGCGGTCCTTAGCGCCTCAACGACCTCGGCCAATTCGGGCTCGCGGTTCGGCCGATGGTCCGACGTCACGGGCCAGATCAGGGCCACCGTCTCCGCCAAATCGCCCACATAGTCGTAGGACCAGCCGAACAGCACGCTGTCGACCCGGCCTTCAACCGCCTTTCGGATCATGGCCGGCTTGGCCGCGTCGAACGTCAGGTCGCCCGTCAGCGCCGCCAGCGCCCAGCCCCGATCCGGATCGGGCGTCGCTCTCAGATAGTCGCGCACCAGCACCAGCTTCGCATTGCGCGAGGCCGTCAGGGACAGGCGGTCCAGTAGCTCGGCGAAGGCGCGCATCGTCATCCATCTTGGGCGTCGGAAGCGTCGCCGTCTTCATCAGAACGAAAAACGCCCCGGAGGTTTCCCTCCGGAGCGCATCTCAAATCCTTGGCGGATCAGTTGAACAGGCCGGCGATCACGGCGGTGATCAGGCCGCCGGCCACGGCGGCGAGCACCACGTCATTGCCGCTGCGGACATATTGATAGCCACGGGGCGGCGCACGTAGGCCGTAGCGGTTGTAGTCGTTCACCACATAGGCGTTGGTGCGGTAGTAGGACGGCATCCGTTGACCATAGCTCCAGGTCCGAACCGCATAGCCACGCGGCGGCACATAGCGCGGGGCGTTGTAACGACGTTCCGCACGCTGCCAGCGCTCATAGGCGCGTTGTTGCTGGCGATAGTCGCGACGATCCTCACGCAGTTCGCGGCGGTAGTCGCGGCGATCCTGGCGATATTCCCGACGATCGTAGTGGTCAGGACCCGGACCGTGACGTGCGGCGGGACCATGCGGACCGTGGGGCGGCATGGGTTGGGCCGACGCTGCGCCAGCAGCGCCCAGCGCGCCAGCGGCCATGACCGAAGCGATTGCGGTGGTCAGGATCTTTTTCATGATCGTGTCTCCATCTGCGCCGAAGAACGTCGGCTTGGATGCAGTTATGGAGCACGGCGACTGAGGCGCACCTGAACCAGCGTCATCGGCCCAGGTTCATGTCGGGAACACAGGATCGCCGCAATCAGGCGGCAACAGAGGCCTCCGACGACGGCAGCGCCATCTGGGCGACCGCGTCGCGCCCGCCGCTGACGCGCCCCATCAGGGCGGCCAGGGCGCCGAAATCGATCGGTTTGTTCAAATAGGCGTCGGCGCCGGCCTGAAGACCGGCCTCGTGATCCTCATGACGCGCCGAGGCGGACAGGACCACGATGGGGGTGCCGGCGTTCTGGCCGCCGTCGCGGATCATGCGGGTCGCGGTCAGTCCGTCCATCACCGGCATGTTCACATCCATGATGATTAGGTCGAACGGCTGGTCCTTGGCGATATCGACCGCGACCTGACCATTTTCGGCCGTCGAAGTGACGTGGCTGGCCGAGCTCATCCAGGCCTCCAGAATCATGCGGTTCACCGGGTGATCCTCGACCACCAGTACGCGCAGCGATTCGCCGCCTTCGATCTCGGCATGAACCTCGGCCGCCGCGACGGGCTTGGCCCATTCCACGACCTCGGCCTCGATTTCCAGGGTGAAGCACGAGCCCTCGGCGAGCTTGGACGTCACGGTGATGTCGCCGCCCATGATATTGGCCATGCGCCGTGCGATGGTCAGGCCCAGACCCGTGCCGCCAAAGCGGCGCGTGGACGAGGTGTCGACCTGGGTGAAGGGCATGAACAACCGCTCCAGATCGGCCGCCGCAATGCCTGCGCCGCTGTCCTGGACGACAAACTCGAACCGCACGCGCTGATCCGACACGCGGTGTCCGCGCACGAGATAGTGGATCTCGCCGGCCTCGGTGAACTTGACCGCATTGGACAACAGGTTCTGCACCACTTGGCAGACGCGTAGCGGATCGCCGCGCACCACCGTCGGGATCTCGCCCTCCACGGTCGTCACGAACGTCAGGCCCTTGGCTTCGGCCTGCGCTTCAAAGGGTCCAGTGATGCGCTTGTTTAAACCGTCGATGACGATATCGACGACCTCGAAGTTCATCTTGCCGGCCTCGATCTTGGTCATGTCAAGGATGTCGTTCAGCAGCGACAACAGATTGTCGCCGGAGTTGCGGATGATCGACAGATATTCGCGCTGCGTCGTCTCCAGTCGCGTCGCGCTGAGCAGTTGGGCCGCGCCCAGCACGCCGTTCATGGGGGTGCGCAGTTCGTGGGAGATCACCCCCAGGAAGTTCGACTTGGCGTCATTGGCGGCGTTGGCCTTGTCGCGGGCCGCTTCCAGCTCCTCGATCAGATGCGCCTGGTGCGACTGGAAGGCCCGGATGCGGTCTTCGCGCAGCAGGGTCATGGTCACCAGCACGAACAGACCCGCCGCCGTGAACGGCAGGACCGCCAGCATCGACCAAAACTCGGTTGTGCCCCACAGACTGAACAAAATGATCGTCGCGGCCGCGCCGTAGGGCGAAGAGATGATCAGGGCCTGACGCGGCGAGCTGCGAAGCTGAGCGAAGACCAGCACATAGCCGGAAATTAGCAGGGCAATCGCCAGGGGCCGTCCGAATTCGGCGGGCGAGAACCAGGCCATCAGAGGCGCAATGGCCCAGGCGCCGGTCGTCACCGTGGCCACGATCGGGAAGATCACGCCCCAGTTGGTGCCGACGCGATGGCTCAGACGATGTTCGACCAGTCCCCGCAGCGACCCGGCCGCCAGAGTGCCGCCGAACCAAAGGAGCGCCGGCCACAGGCCCACCGTGCCCAGCAGGCCCACGGCCCAGGACGTGATGATCATGTAGCGAAGATACTGGGTCTGCAGAATGGCCGTCAGGGCCTGGGCTGCGTCGCCGGCGCGTTGATCGCCTTCGAGCGCCCTCGCGACGCCATCGGATTCCACCATAAGCCCAGATCCCCACGTTCTGTTTGGTCGAATGACGCTAAGACGAAGGTTCTAAGACGATGTGAACGCAGTTCTCTCGCTCAACTCGCCTCCTCCGGGGTCAGCGCCTTGATCGAAAGAGCGTGGACCGGTCCGGCCATCTCGTCCTTCAACAGGGCGTTGACCGCGCGCTGTCGCGCCAGCCGCGACTGCCCCTGGAAAGCGGCGGACACGATCACCAGATTGAAATGGCTTTCGCCGCCAGGCTTGGCGTCCATTCCGCCTTCATGATGATGTCCGGCGTGGCGCCAGCTGTCGTCTTCGACCTCCAGACGCAAGGGCGACAGCTCCGCCGTCAGTTTTGCACGAATAATCGTCGCCACCGGGCCTTCAGACATGATCGATTCCTTGATGCTGTCCCAATCGGGCTTACACTTCGGCTGATGTCCGCCTCCTTTCAATACAAGCCGCGCTTCACCGACATTCGGGTGAAGCCGCCCAAGCCCGAGGAAGAGGCGGCGAAGGCCGACGTCCTGCACCTCAAGCCTGGCGAAAAGCCTTGCCAGTGGCCCGACTGTCGCCGGGCTGCTGCGGCCAAGGCGCCCAAGTCGCGCGAACGGCTGAACGACTTCTACGAGTTCTGCCAGCCGCACGCCGGCGAGTACAACAAGGGCTGGAACTTCTACGCCGGCATGAGCGAAGGCCAGATCCGCGCCGCCCAGGAAAACGAGGCCATGACCGGCGGGCGCCCGACCTGGGAGATGCAGGCCGGCAAGTTCACACGTGAGGCCGCCGCCTTCGCCGCCAAGATGGGCACCTCGAACACCACCGGCGCCGGCTCATGGCGCGACAGCTTCGGCCTTTTCGGTCGCAAGGGCGATCAGGCGCCGCAGTCCGCGACCGAGGACCGCCGCATCGGCAAGCTGGAACGCGCCGCCTTGGCCGACCTCGATCTGGATCCGGGCGCCGACAAGGCGAAGATCAAGGCTCAGTATCACGAGCTGCTGAAGCGGTTTCACCCCGACACCAACAGCGGCGACCGCAGCGCCGAGGCCAAGCTGCAACGCGTGATCAAGGCGTGGAAGACGCTGAAAAAGGCCGGTCTGGCCTGACTGCCTAGTCGGCGTAGATCATCTTGCGCGTCATGCCGCCGTCCACGGTCAGCACCTGACCTGTCACGAAACTCGCTTCGGCGAGGTAGAGCACGGCCCCGGCGATATCCTCGGCGCGGCCGACGCGGCCGACCGGATGCTGTTGGTGATCGACTGGACGCAAATCCTCGCCATCCGAAATCCAGCCGGGCGCAATGGCGTTCACGCGAATCCGAGGCCCTTCGCTGATCGCCAGGGCGTGGGTCAGGGCGAACAGCGCGCCCTTGGACGCCGCATAGGCCTCGGTGTGCGGCTCGGACATGAAGGCGCGCGTCGAGATCATGTTCACGATGGCGCCGCCCTCGTTCAGCAGCGGAATGGCCCCGCGGCTCATCAGAAAAGCGCCGGTCAGATGGCTGTCCATGGTGTTGCGCCAGTCCGCCAGCGACAGCTCAGCCAGCGGGCCGTTCACCGGATCGGCGATGCCGCCGTTGTTGACCAGCAGGTCCAGCGACGACCAGCCCAACGTCTCGAACGCCTGTTTGACCGAGTCCTCATCACCCAAATCGCAGTCGATGTGACGCGCTTCGCCCTCTCCCGGCTTCAGGTCGAAGGAGGCGACTTCCCATCCGTTGGCCAGCAAGGCCCTACAGACGCCCGTTCCGATCAGGCCTGATCCGCCCGTGACAATCGCTTTTTTCATGGTCGGGAAACCGGCGACAGCCGGCTTGGTTGCGCCGGATCAGGGCTGACCGGCCGCCTGGCTGTTCGCGGCAGCCATCATCGGGCTCGACGGCTCGCGGAAATAGCGATCGATCCCGTCCGCCACCGACTTCATCAGGCGACGGCGCGCGCGCTCGTCGGTCAAAAGCCGCTCGTCCTCGGGATTGGTGATGAAGCCCATTTCCAGCAGCACGGCCGGCACGTCGGGCGCCAGGAGGACAGCCAGACCCGCATCGCGATGGCTGCGGCGCAAGAGAGGATGGTCCGAGCCCTCCAGATGGGTCAGCAAGACGCGCGCGAACTGGGCCGAGCGGTTCTGAGTCGCACGTTGCGTCATGTCGAGCAGGATGCGATCCACCGACGGGTCGCGCCCCGGCAGATGCAGCTCGCGGTGCCAGTTGTCGCCGCGCGTGAACTCGCGCACGGCCCGGCCCGCGCCCTGCTCCGACAAGGTATAGACGCTGGCCCCGCGCAGCGCCGGGTCGGCGCCGGCGTCAGCGTGCAAGGAAATGAACAGATCGGCGTCGGCCTGACGCGCGATGGAAACACGGCGATAGAGATCGACGTAGCGGTCGTCGGTCCGGGTCAGGCGCACGCGATAGCGGCCGTTCTTCTCAAGCTCGGCCTTCAACGCCAGGGCGGCGGCC
>NZ_DLTK01000136.1:0-10466 GCF_002500885.1 Brevundimonas sp. UBA7838 | reverse complement strand
TGCCACACCCATCTGGTGTTCGGCGGCGACCGTTCGGCCGAGTTCGAACAGCGGCTGGGCGGCGCGACCTATGAGGAGATTGCGCGTGCGGGCGGCGGCATCGTCTCGTCCGTGAAGGCCACGCGCGCCGCGTCGGAGGATGACCTGTTCGCTTCCGCCATGACGCGTCTGGCGGGGCTGAAGGCGACGGGTGTCACCACCGTCGAGATCAAGTCAGGCTATGGTCTGGACCTTGAGACCGAGTTGAAGATGCTGCGTGTCGCGCGCAGGATCGGGCGCGAGGGCGGGGTGCGTGTCCGTACCAGCTATCTCGGTCTGCATGCCGTGCCGCCCGAATATGGCGACGACCGGGCCGCGTATGTCGATCTGGCCATCGACCACATCCTGCCTGCCGCCCATGCCGAGGGCCTGGTCGATGCGGTCGACGCCTATTGCGAGCCCATCGCCTTCTCCACTGCAGAAGTGTCGCGTCTTTTCGACAAGGCGCGCGCGCTGGGGCTGCCGGTCAAGCTGCATGCCGACCAGTTGTCGGACGGAGGAGGAGCGGCCCTGGCGGCGCGCCATCAGGCTCTGTCCGCCGATCACATCGAACATACGACCGAGGAAGGCGTCGCCGCCATGGCCGCCGCGGGCGTGGTCGCCGTCCTGTTGCCGGGCGCCTATTTGATGCTGCGCGAGACCAAGGCCCCGCCCGTCGATCTCCTGCGCCGCCACGGCGTGCGTATGGCCGTCGCCACCGACTGCAATCCGGGCACCTCGCCCGTCGCTTCGATGACCACTGTGCTCAATCTGGTTTGCGTCCAGTTCCGTCTGACGCCGGAAGAAGCCTTGGCCGGCGCAACGCGGGAGGCGGCGAGGGCGCTGGACCTGCTGGACGAAATCGGCACTGTGGAACTGGGCAAGGCTGCCGACCTCGCCGTCTGGGACATCTCGCGGCCAGCCGAGCTTTGCTATTGGGTCGGCAAGCCGCTTCTTTATAACAGCACTGAAGCAGGTTTCTAAACGCCGGCGACACCCATGGCCTTCATCAGGGCGTCGCGGATGGCGGCTTCAGTGAAGGGCTTCTGGATCGTGGGCTGGCCGCGCCATTCGTCGGGCAGTCCGCCTTCGCCGTAGCCGGTCGAAAAGACGAACGGCACGCCGCGTTCCTTCAATGCCTCCGCGACGGGAAAGACCTGACGGCCGGCGACGTTCACGTCCAGCAATGCGGCGTCGAGATTTTCCGTGTCCCGGGCCAGTCTTTGACCGTCGTCCACATTGGAGGCCGGACCGATCGGGACGCATTCCATGTCTTCCAGAATCGTTTCCAGAAGCATGGCGACGAGCGACTCGTCCTCGACCACAAGGACACGGCGACCGGTCAGAGGTTGAGTCATTGTGCGGCCGTCCTGTCCAATGGAACCGTCAGTTCCGCGATCAATCCATCGGGGGCGTAGACCAGATCGATCTCGCCCGCCAGATCATGTCGAATGTTTCGTTCTATCAAACGGCTACCAAAGCCTCTTCTGTCCGGAACCGTAACTTTGGGGCCGCCGATTTCGCGCCAGCTCAGCTTCAGTTTGCGGTCGCGCTGATCCGCCAGACCCCAGTCGATGAGGATGCGACCGTCCGGCGTATGAAGGGCGCCGTATTTCGCAGCATTCGTCGCAAGCTCATGGAAGATCATGCCCAGAGACAGAACAACGGCGGGCTCCAGCGACACCGGCGGTCCATTCAGGCTGATGCGGGTCGGCCCGTAGGCTTCAGTCTCGTGTTCCAGAATGGCGCGCAGGTCGGCGCCCTCCCAGTGGCTTTGCGTCAACAGATTGTGGGTGTGCGAAAGCGCCATGATGCGGGACTGAAAGGTCTCGGCGAAGCTGGACGGATCGGTGTTGGAGCGGGCCGTCTGGATGGCGATGGATTGGACCGTGGCGAGTGTGTTCTTCACGCGGTGATTCAGCTCGTCGATCATCAACTTCTGGCGCTGGGCAGCCAGCACGTTTTCGGTGATGTCGTGGCCCTGCACGAAGATGCCCACGACCGCGCCCGCGTCGTCCCGGATCGGCTGATAGATGAAGTTGAGATAGACGGTTTCGAGCAGCCCGTCGGGCTTGCGCTGCAGCTGGGCCGCGCTCTCGCGGCCTTCATAGGGTTCGCCTGTGGCGAAGACACTGTCGAGAAACTCGTAGAAGCCCTGGCCTTCCAGTTCTGGCAGGGCCTGCCTGACGGGCTTTCCAGCGATGTCCCTATGGCCGATCAGCTGACTGTAGGCGTCGTTATGCATCTGGAACCGGTGATCCGGCCCGGACAGGATGGCGACGAAGCCAGGGGCCTGCATGAACATTTCAACGAGGCGATTGCGCTCGGTCTCCAGGCGACGATTGTCCTCCTGCACCGATTGGGCGCGACGCAGGACCGAGCCGCCCACGATTGCGTCCAGCGCGGTTGTCGGCTCATCCGGGCGGATGACGGGCGCCAAATCCGTCACATCCGTGGTGTGCTGAAGCAGCATGACCACTTCGCCGTCGGCGTTCAGGATGGGCGTATGGGTGGCGCTCCAAAGGCGCTCTTCGAAAATCTCGCTGCCGTCCGGCTGGGCTCGGGGCATTGAAAAGCGCACGACCGCCAGGTGATCGCGTTGTCGGGTGTCGCGCGCCTTTTCCAGTGAAGCACGGACTTGGCGGACGTTCTCTGGGGCGTCCGAGCCAGGACCCGAGTCAAACGCGGCAAAAAGAGGTTGGCCCAACACTTCGCTGCGTTTGGCGCCCGTCACATCCATATAGGCCTGGTTGACCTCGGCGATCCGAAGGTCAGGCGTAAGCAGCACATAGGGATTGGGCGAGGCCTCGAAAGCCGCACCCAGATTAACGGTCGGATCGCCAGATTTTGCCGCTTCGTTCAACGCTTACCCCGCACAGCTTGGCGATAACGCGCCATATTGAAATCGGTTCTCTCGTCGAGTGTCGTGAACTGTGATTGCAAGATTGTTGGCGCGCCGCCGTAATTTGCTAATCAGCGCGCATGACAATCGCCGGCGTTTTCGCCACCCTCTCGCTCATGATGGCGCCCGCAGCCGACCAGCCCACCGTCCGCATTTCGCAGGGCGTCCTGAACGGACGTGCGGATGCCGATGTGGCGGCGTTCAAAAACATTCCCTATGCCGCGCCACCGACGGCCGAACGGCGTTGGCGACCGCCCGGTCCCGCGCCGACCTGGCAGGGCCAGCGCGACGCCTCGGCCTATGGTCCGCTGTGCATCCAGGCGCCGCCGAACGGCGACCCCGGCGTCGGTCCCTTGCCGATGAGCGAGGACTGTCTGAACCTGAACGTCTGGCGGCCGATCAGCGCGGCGCAACCTGCCCCGGTCATGGTCTGGATTCACGGCGGCGGCCTGGTGAACGGGTCGGGAACCGCGCCGCTGTATGATGGAACGAACCTGGCCAAGCGCGGCATGGTCGTGGTGACGCTGAACTATCGATTGGGGCGGTTGGGCTTCTTCGATCATCCGGCGCTGGCGGCCGAGCGACCGGCGGGCGAGGCGGCGGGGAATTACGGCCTGATGGACGTAACGGCGGCGCTGAAATGGGTGCGCGCCAATATCGCGGCTTTTGGCGGCGACCCCAAGAACGTGACCATCTTCGGCGAATCGGCGGGCGGGGCGATCGTCACGCGGCTGATGATCTCGCCGCCGGCGCGCGGTCTGTTCGATCGGGCGATCGTTCAGTCCGGACTGGGGCGGGAGTTGCAGACGCCGCTGGACCGCAAGGGCGCCTATGGCGCGCCCTCAGCGCGGGAGCGCGGCGAGGTCTGGGCCTATGGCGCGGGACTGCGAACGGCGGCGGATCTGCGGGCTGCGCCGGCCGATCTGTTTCTGACGCCGCCTCCGGTCTTCGCCAACGGCGACCTGACGCTGATCGACGGGCGGGTCGTGCCGTCCACCGTCGAGGCGGCGTTCAAGGCGGGGCGGCAGGCCCCGGTGCCCTTCATCATCGGCAGCAACAGCGCCGAGTTCTGGTGGATGCGGCCCAAGGATCGCAACGGCTATGGTCAGATCGATGACGACATGACCTGGCTCGAGCGCGCCGACGCCGTCCAGGCCTATGGCGGGCTGGAGGCGTTCGACAAGCTGGCGATCACGGATCTGGTGTTCTCCGAGCCGGCCCGGATGCTGGCGCGGCTGCATGCCAAGGCGGGCCATCCGGCCTGGCTCTATCGGTTCGATATCTCGTCGCCGCAGAATCCGGAGCCGCATGGCGGCGCGACCCATGCGATCGAGCGGCCCTATGTGTTCGGCACGTTGAACACCCTGCCGTATCCGGTCGAGGATCGGGACCGAAAGGCGTCGGAGGCGATGATGAGCTATTGGACCGCCTTCGCACGCTCGGGCGATCCCAACGGAGTCGGGCGGCCGCGCTGGCCTACGGCGACCCGTGTGGACACCCGGCTGATGAACTTCGGCAATCGGGGACCGGCAGTGACGCCCGTGCCCTTCAGCGCCCGGCTGGACCTGCTCGAGCGGTTCCGCGAGCGGCCCCGGCCCTAGGAGCAAGCGTCAGCCGGCGGAGGTCGCGCCCGACTGCTTCTCCTTCAGCGTGACCAGCTCTTCCGCCATGGTCGGGTGGACGGCGCAGGTGGCGTCCCACTGCGCCTTGGTCAGGCCGGCCTTCACGGCGATCGCGGCCAGCTGGATCATCTCGGGGCTGTCGGGGCCTACGATGTGAACGCCGACCACGCGCTGGCTGTCGGCATCGACCACCAGCTTCATCAGCACCCGCTCATCCGAGCCGGTGAAGGCGTATTTCATGGGCCGGAACCGGGTGACGTAGACATCGACGCCGTTCGAGCAGGAGCGGCGGGCCTCCGCCTCGCTGAGGCCCACGACCCCGACCGGCGGCTGGCTGAAGACGGCGGTAGCCACGGCTTCGTAGTCGAAGTGCTGGGGATTGTCGCGATAGACGGTCTGATGGAAGGCGACGGCTTCGCGGATGGCCACGGGCGTTAGGTTCATCCGATCAGTGACGTCGCCGATGGCCCAGATGTTGTCCGCCGTCGTCCTCGAATGGGGATCGACCTTGATGGCGCCGGCCTCATTCAACTCGACGCCTGCGCTCTCCAGCCCCAGATCCTTGACGTAAGGGATGCGGCCGGTGGCGAACATAACGACGTCCGTCTCCAGCTTCATCCCGTTTTCGAGGTGGTTGACCAGGCCGGTGTCGGTCTTTTCGATCTTCTCGTGCTGGCATCCCAGAATGACCTTGATGCTGCGCTTTTCGATCTCTCCGGCCAGGTGTGCGCGCACATCGTCGTCGAAGCCGCGCAGGATGTTGGGGCCGCGATAGATCAGGGTCGTCTCCACGCCCAGCCCCGCGAAGATGCCGGCGAACTCCACCGCGATATAGCCGCCGCCTGCGATCAGGATGCGCTTGGGCAATTCCGGAAGGTGGAAGGCTTCTTCGGAAGTGATCGCGTGCTCGATACCCGGCAGTTCTTCCGGCTTCCAGGGGCGGCCGCCCGTGGCGATCAGGATTTTCTCGGCGGTGATGGTGCGATCCTTGCCGACAATCTCGACCGTGTGGGCGTCTTTCAGGATCGCCCGCCCGTGGACCAGTTCGACCCCGGCCTTGCCCAGATTGGCGGCATAGATGCCGGACAGGCGCGCGATCTCCACGTCCTTGGCTTCAAGGAAGGTGGGCCAGTCGAACCTGGCGTCAGCGAACGACCAGCCGTAACCCTCGGCGATCTCGAGCGCGTGGCTGACCTCGGAGGCCATGACCATGAACTTCTTGGGCACGCAGCCGCGAATGACGCAGGTGCCGCCGACACGATATTCCTCGGCGACCGCGACCTTATTGCCGTCCAGCGCCGTCAGCCGCGCCGCCCGCACCCCGCCCGAACCGGCGCCGATGACGAAAAGGTCGTAGTCGTAGTCGGCCATAGGTCGGATTCCGTTCAGCGGCAGGCATCGGCATTTAAGCCACGCCGCGCGAAATCCAAGAGGCTGTTGGGAAGCTAGGGAAAGACGATGGTGGGTGATGTAGGGTTCGAACCTACGACCCGCTGATTAAGAGACGCTGTAAGTACATTGAAATGAAAGAAGAAAGTCTCCAAACAGGATCAAGCTGATACGAGCAAATTCAATGGGTTACAGCGGGTTTTCCAAATGGAATTCGCGTTGCTGCCGGTTTGATAACTCATTGAAACCATTCAGTTTGGTCATGCTCATTCGCAGCCGACGCCGTCACCATCTCGATCTAACTGCCGTCCATAACCGGGATCGCCCCTACGCACGGGAGCCGCACCTGCCGCACGGGCCGCAGTGCAGTTCGCAAACGCGCCGCTAGACGGGGGCGACGACCTCAAGCCCCGTGGACGAGAGGGCGACGAAGAGCCTCCGCCCGCACGATGGCAGTGGTAACCGCCTCGCTTGCGATCGTTGTGGCACCCCTCTGCGTTCAGTCCGCCGGAATGCGCGGCTACAGCTATCGGTACCGCCGAGGCCGCAATGACGACCAACGCAATAATGAACTTCATGTCGGTGCCCCGTGCCAGGGCTTCATAGCTCGCAACTTTTGCGCGCGTCCAGCTCGCGTGGTTTGGTCACCGGCTAGGAAAGGCTTCGTCGAGACTATCGATTGCCATTTGAAGCGAAGCTTTAAGGCGCATCAGCGCCACGGCAGGTAGGAGCTGATCTCGTCGCGAAGCTCGTAGCACCGCTGATAATACGGCGTCTGAGTGCTGGATCAGGCGCACCAGATTTTCGCCGCTGGGCCCGTTACGGCCATCAAACCAGTTTCGCACAGCACGTTCATTTGCATTGGTGATGAGGCCGACCGCCTTGCGCGCAGAGGGACTCTCGCCCCATTCCTCGCGAAGTGCTCCAGCAATCATCTGCGGGAAGGCCTGCATCGACGCCTCCTGATGGAGAAGTTTTCCGATTTTGGGCTGAAGTTTTCAGACCATCTTTTGAAACGACATCCGGTCGGACTGCCGTTACGGCTCGATTCTCACCGCCATTCGGACGGTTGTAACTGGCGTGCATTATGGACCCAATGGGCGTTCAGCACGAGATGGGGGCCGCGACATCAGTGCGGGCGGCTCAGTACGTCCGTATGTCGACGGAGCACCAAAAATACTCAACCGAAAACCAGTCTGAGGCGATCGCGGCCTACGCGGCTCGACGTGGGTTTGATGTCGTTCGGACCTACACAGACGCGGGAAAGAGCGGACTGAGGCTTGATGGGCGAGCGGCTTTACAGGAGCTGATCGCCGACGTTCGCAACGGCGCTCCGGGATTTGAGGCTATCCTCGTTTATGATGTCAGCCGTTGGGGTCGTTTCCAGGATGCTGACGAGAGCGCTTATTACGAGTTCATCTGCCGTGAGGCTGGGCTGTCGGTGCATTACTGTGCTGAGCAGTTTGAGAACGACGGGAGCCTAAGCGCGACAATCATCAAGAGCATGAAGCGCGCGATGGCGGGGGAGTATAGTCGCGAGCTCTCGGCCAAGGTCTTTGCTGGTCAGTGTCGCCTCATCACGCTGGGTTTTCGGCAAGGTGGTGCGGCTGGATATGGTCTGCGTCGGCAACTGGTTGATGAGCACTTGTCGCCGAAAGGTCTGCTTGAGCGAGGCGAGCAAAAGAGCATTCAAACCGATCGTGTGGTGCTCACCCCCGGGCCGCCCGAGGAAGTCGAAGTCGTTCGACGTCTCTATCGGATGTTCGTCGTTCAGCGTCGCTCAGAAAGCGAAATTGCTACGGTGCTGAACGGGGAGGGCCGGCTTACGGATTTGGGACGTCCCTGGACCCGCGGCACGGTCCACCAGGTTCTTACGAACGAAAAGTACATCGGCAACAATGTGTACAATCGCTCTTCCTTCAAGTTGAAGGCAAAGCGCGTTGTGAACGATCCAGACAACTGGGTACGTCGCGACGGTGCGTTCGAAGGGATCGTTGAGCCGGACTTTTTCGAGGCTGCACAGCGCATCATCCAGGCCAGGTGCGTGCGATACAGTGACGAAGAGCTGCTGGCTCGGTTGTCTGACCTGCTGGCGAAAAAGGGATGGCTATCGGGACTCGTGATCGACGAAGTCGATGACATGCCGTCAAGCTCGGCATTTCGCCACCGGTTCGGGAGCCTCGTCCGCGCTTACCAACTGATCGGCTATTCGCCATCTCGCGACTATCGCTACATCGAAATCAATCAGGCGCTTAGAGCGATCCATCCGGATGTCATCGCGCAGGTCATTGATGGGATCACACGGGGCGGGGCCGTTGTCGCAGAAGACCCGTCAAATGGACTGCTCACCATCAATGACGAGTTCACCGCATCGGTGGTGATCGTCCGCTGCCTCGAAACGCCGGCGGGCGGACTGCGGTGGAAAGTCCGGCTGGATCAGGGGCTACGCCCCGACATAACCATTGCAGTGCGAATGGAGGTCGGGAACGCTGAAATCCGCGACTACTACTTGCTGCCCTGGTTCGAATGTGGCGCGGATCCAAGCATGAAGTTGGCGCCAGACAATGGCGTGCTGCTGGACTCGTTTCGCTTCGACACACTCGACGCGTTCTTCGATCTCACGCAGCGGGTGGAGGTCTATGCAGCATGACCGACGTCGCTGAAATTCGTCTCATCCCGGTCAATGACATCACGGTGCTGAACCCCCGCGCCCGAAACAAGAGAGTGTTTCAGGAGCTGGTGACCAGCATCGAGCATCTCGGGCTCAAAAGGCCGATCACCGTCAGTCAGCGGCCCGGTCGATCGCGCTACGATCTTGTCTGCGGTCAAGGGCGGCTAGAGGCGTTCATCGCGCTTGGCCAAGAGCAGATCCCGGCCGTGTTGATCGATGCCGCCGAGGAAGACTGTTTTGTGATGAGCTTGGTCGAAAACCTCGCTCGTCGACAGCACACACCGCTCGAGCTGGTCCGAGCCATCGGATCGCTTCGAGAGCGTGGGTACAGCCACAGCGAAATCGCTGCGAAGGTTGACTACAGTACGGAATATGTTGGGGCGATCTGCCATCTTTTGGAGAACGGCGAAGAAAAACTGATCTCAGCGGTCGAGCGCGGCGTGATCCCTCACACTGTCGCTATGGAAATCGCGCATTCCAAGGAAGGGGAGGTGCAGCGTGCTCTGGCTCAGGCCTTCGAAGAAAAGGCTATTCCGGGCAATCAGGTTTTGGCCATTCGCCACATTATCGAGCAACGCAGCACAAGCGGCAAAGGGATCCACAATCGCAATCGTGGCGTCCGCAACCAAAAACCGATCACGGCCGACACGCTTGTTCGGTCGCTACAACGCGAGACGGAACGTCGCGAGACCTTTGTCAGACGGGCCTCTCTGACGCGCACGCGTCTCGTGTTTGTCGTCAACGCACTGAAGCATCTGCTTGCCGATGATCATTTCGCTGCGCTTATGCGCGCTGAAGGGATCACCAATCTTCCGTCCGCGCTCGCGGCGCGCGTCGGTTTGGAGCATCCGTGATGGCCTCCGTCAAAATCGCCTTCCAGGAACGCGTTCGATCTATCTCTTTCGATCGCATTCTGCCCTCCAAGATGCTGTCGGCGGCGGTCACCGAAAGCGCCAAGTACAAGCGCATCGCCGCATCGATCTTAGAAGTGGGTTTGGTCGAGCCGCTGATCCTCGCCGAAGCCCGGTCAGGCGATGCCTTCACTCTTCTCGACGGCCACGTGCGATTGGCCGTGTTGAAGGAGCAGGGCGCAGTGGAAGCGCGATGCATCGTCGCTAAGGACGATGAGGCCTTTACCTACAACAAGCGCGTCAATCGGCTTCAACCGATTCAAGAGCACTACATGATTGTTCGCGCCATTGAGCGAGGGGTATCCGAAGCCAAACTCGCGCGGGCGCTCAATGTCGATGTCGGCTCAATTCGCGCCAGACGTCACATGCTCAACGGGATTCATGACGACGTCGCTGAGCTGCTCAAGGACAAGCCCGTCGGCATCAATGCCTTTCAGAAGCTGCGCAAGATGAAAGCTATGCGTCAGCTCGAAGTTGCGGAGCTGATGATCTCGGCAAACAACTACAGCGCCATATATGCGAGGGCGCTTCTGGTCACGACCAAACCCGCCGATCTCGTGAAGCCCGAAGCGAAGGCGATACGCGGCGTCAGCCCGGAACAGATCGAGCGGCTTGAGCGGGAGCTCGCTGCGGTGTCTGAAGACTTTCACGAGTTGGAGACAGCGTTTGGCGACGACACGCTGCTGCTGGTCATCGCGGCAGGCTTTTTGGAGCGCTTGCTCACCAAAAGGTCGATCGAAACCTTTCTCGCAAACTCGCATCGCGAGATGCTGGAGACCTTCCGATCCGTTGTCGCAGCAACCTCGTTAGACCCTCCCGCCCAAGCGGCTTGAGCACGCCTAAGGGGACCGGGACCCTTCAAGCGCCGGGACCACCGGAGAAGCCGTCGGCGGAGGCGGATCAAGGGTGGTGGCGGGGATGACGGCGATCCCGTTTGACGTGACCCCCTGAAA
>NZ_DLTK01000146.1:0-15509 GCF_002500885.1 Brevundimonas sp. UBA7838 | reverse complement strand
CAGGTGTTCAGACCTTCGTTGCGCACCGTGCCCATGGCCGCCTGAACGCGCGCGGCGCGCCGACGCACATAGGGGCCGGGCGCGGCGGCTTCGTACCGGCGCGGGGCCGGCAGGATGGCGGCCAGACGCGCCGCCTCTCGCGGGCTCAGGTCCCGGGCGTCCTTGCCGAACCAGTGTCGCGACGCGGCCTGGGCGCCATAGACGCCGGGCGCCCATTCCACCACGTTCAGATAGACCTCCATGATCCGGCGCTTGGACCACACGGCTTCGATCAGGACGGTGTAGCCCGCCTCCAGACCTTTTCGGATCCAGTCGCGTCCGGGCCACAGGAAGACATTCTTGGCCGTCTGCTGGCTGATGGTCGATCCGCCGCGCAGGCGCCCGCCCTCAGCGTTGTGGTCCAGGGCCTTCTGGATCGCCTCCATGTCGAAGCCGTGGTGACTGCAGAACCGGGCGTCCTCGGCGGCGATGGCCGCATTGACCAGATTGGGCGAAATCTGGTTCAGACCGCGCCACTGATAGTCCATGCCGTCGCCCCTCGCGAGTTGGCGCAGCATCAGTATGGTGGGCGGCGGCGGAACGATAGCGACGATCAGCACGCCCGCGACCGGGATCAGGGCCAGGATCAGAAGCGCGGTCAGCACCACGCGACGCCAGCTTTTGCGGCCCGTCGCCATCAGAGGATCAAGACCCCGGCGGCGCCGTCTTCGTCGGCCCAGGCGACCTTATCGACGGCGGGGCTGAGCGACAGGGCGACGATGGCCGGCCCCTTCTCGGCCTTGACGAAATTCAGACCCTGGGCCGCCGGATGCGCGACCCAGACCCGACCGTCGGTCAGGCCGGCGGCCAGCAAACCCTGATCGGCGCGGGCCGAGACCAGATTGACCAGGGTCGTGTCGTCATAGCCGATCTCGGTCGCCTCGCGCCCCATCGGTCCGTTCGATCCGATGAAGGGCCATAGGACCGCGCCCTGCGCGCCTGAGGTCGCCATCAGCTGACCATTTGCCAGGAAGGCCATCGACCGCACCTTGCCCGGATAGCCGCCCATGCGCAGGTTCTTGGCGTCCTTGATGCGCCAGCCGTGCATCTGATTGTCCTGCATGGTCGTGACGACGAAGGCGCCGTCGGGCGAGAAGGCGACGCCGGTGTGCGACCCGGCCCAGGGCAGCTTCACCGGTTGCTGTTTCTCGATCCGTGCATACCACAGGGCCGCCCCGCCATAGGTCGAGGTGGCGATGCGCCTGCCCTTGGGCTCGAAGGCGACGCCGGAGACGGTGCGCTCGTGCTGGAAGTCGCGCCGGAAGCCCACCTCCTTGGGGTCGATCACCGACAGGGTGCGGCCGAAGGAAAAGGCGATCAGGCCCGAGGCCGGCGAGGCGTCGATGGCGTCGATCCACTGGTTCTTGGCCGTGGCGAGAACGACAGGGTCCTCGTCGCGACGGGTCCAGACGACCTTGCCGTCATCGCCGCCTGTGACGATCCCGTCGCCCGACGGATGAACGCAGGCGCACAGCACGGCGCCGTCGTGCGCCTCCACCCGTGTGCGGTCCTCGAACCGGACCGAGCCGTCGCCGAGGGCGAAGACAGCGCCGGTGTTGTCGAACAGGGCGGCGGTGACCTGCGCGTCGAAATCGAAGTTCATAGGCCGCATGTAGCGACCCGACCTTGCCGCGTCACCTTCTGCTTGCCCGCTAGACCGGATCGGTCGGCTTGGGCGCCACCGGCGCCGGCGCGGCCTGCGCCTTTGCGGGTTCGTCGGGCAGCGGGATGAACTCCAGATCGTCCGCGTCCGGCAGCGTCATCCGGCCTGCCTTCCAATCGGCCTTGGCCTGATCGATGCGGGCCTGGCTGGAGGCGACGAAATTCCACCAAATCAGCCGTTCCCCCACCGGCTCTCCGCCCAGCACCATGACGGTCGACTGGGTCAGGGCCTTGACCGTCGGCTCGGCCGTCGGCTCCAGCACGATCATCTGGCCCTCGTGGAAGGTGCGATCGCCGACCTCGATGGAGCCCTTGGCCACATAGAGCGCGCGCTCGCTCATGCCTCCGGCGCCCTTGCCGGACGGCGGGGCGGTTCGCACGCCGGGCTGAAGCTCCCAATGGATATAGAACAGCGGCGACGACACCGGGACGGCCGCCTTGGCGCCGTAAGCCTCACCGGCCACTAGTCGCGCGAACAGGCCGCCGTTCTCGTAGGCCGGCTGGGCGTCCTCGCCCAAGTGGTGGAAGGCCGGGTCCATCTCTTCGGCCTCATCGGGCAGGGCGACCCAGGCCTGCATGCCGTGCATCGGCCCGCCCTTGCTCTTCTTCAACGGATCGGTGCGCTCGGAATGGACGATGCCCTTGCCGGCGGTCATCCAGTTGACCTCGCCCGGCCGGATCGCCTGGTCGTAGCCGAGATTGTCGTGGTGCATGATCTCGCCCTCGAACAGATAGGTCAGGGTCGACAGGCCGATATGCGGGTGAGGCCGCACGTCGATGGCCGTGGCGCCCGGCGCGAACTCCGCCGGTCCCATCTGGTCCAGGAAGATGAAGGGCCCGACCATCCGGCGCGAATGGAAGGGCAGGACGCGCCCGACCTCGAACCCGCCCAGGTCCTTGCGGCGTGCGTCGATCACCAGTTCGATCATGTGTCGGCTCCCAAAGCGGCCCGCGCCGCCTGAGCGACGTTATCCGACGTGAGGCGTGATGATGCCAAGAGGCAGGGCGGTCACATTCTTCACGCCGCGCGTGACGATGTGGCTTTCGCAGTCCGAGACGATGCCAAGGGCCAGCAGCTTCTCGCGCAGGAACAGGTCGAAGGCGTGCATGTCCGAGGTGATGATGCGCAGCACATAGTCCTCGCGCCCGGTGATGGTGGCGCACTGGACCACTTCCGGCCACTTGGCCACGGCGGCCTCGAAGACATTGAGATTGTCCGCCGAAGGCAGCATCAGTTTGACGATGGCGTAGACCTCGAAGTCCAGGCCCAGCAGCTGCGCGTTCAGCAAAGTGACGCGCTTGGTGATCAGGCCGGAGTCTTCCAGCCGCTTGATCCGCCGCCAGCAGGGCGAGGCCGACAGTCCGACGCGATCGGCGACCTCTGCGACCGACAGCCCGGCGTCTTGTTGCAGGATATCCAGGATGCGGGCGTCGATGGGGTCGAGTTCGTCGGCCAATGCGTTTCTCCGATTATGATTATCGCGAAATAAAATACCCGATATCGGGATTGCGCAAGGTCAAATTGAGCGAGCACCTGCTTAGGGGTCGTGTTATCACACGTCCAGAGGCAACACGGACGGACCCCAGAACGGATATGGACGCCCGCATGAACGATAAAATGAACAAAAAGAACAGCCAGCCCCTGTCCTTGCGCGTGCCGGAGCCGTCCGGCCGTCCCGGCGATACGCCGGACTTCAGCCATCTGCAGATGGACCCTGCCGGTGTCGTCGAACGGCCCGAGGTCGGATCGACGCCCTATCAGATGCGCGATCTCGCTTTCCGCCTGATTCGGGTGCTGGACGATGAGGGCGCCGCAGTCGGTCCGTGGAACCCTCGCCTGGATCCCGAGACGATGCGCCGGGGCCTGAAGGCCATGATCCTGACGCGCGCCTTCGACGACCGGATGCACCGCGCCCACCGCCAGGGCAAGACCAGCTTCTATATGAAGTGCACCGGCGAAGAGGCTATCGCGGTCGCGCAGGGCATGATCCTGAGCCGCGAGGACATGGGCTTCCCCACCTATCGCCAGCAGGGGCTTCTGATCGCGCGCGGTTATCCGCTGGTCGCGATGATGAACCAGATCTATTCGAACGCCGAAGATCCGATCAAAGGCCGCCAGTTGCCGATCATGTACTCGGCCAAGGACTACGGCTTCTTCACCATCAGCGGCAATCTGGGCACCCAGGTGCCGCAGGCCGTGGGCTGGGCGATGGCCAGCGCCTACAAGGGCGACGACAAGATCGCCATCAGCTGGATCGGCGACGGCGCCACGGCTGAAGGTGATTTCCACAACGCCCTGACCTTCGCCTCCGTCTATCGCGCCCCGGTCATTCTGAACGTCGTCAACAACCAGTGGGCCATCAGCTCCTTCCAGGGCATCGCCGGCGGGCTTGAGACCACCTTCGCCTCCAAGGCCATCGGCTATGGCCTGCCGGCCTTGCGGGTGGACGGCAACGACTTCCTGGCGGTCTGGGCGGCGACCCAGTGGGCCGAGGAACGGGCGCGGTCGAACCAGGGGGCGACGGTGATCGAGCTGTTCACCTATCGCGGCGCCCCGCACTCGACCTCCGACGACCCCAGCCGCTATCGCCCCGGCGACGAGCATGAGAAATGGCCGCTGGGCGATCCGATCGAACGTCTGCGCCAGCATCTGACCGTCATCGGCGAATGGGACGACGAGCGCCACGCCGCCGCGCTGAAGGACGCCGTCGAACAGGTCCGCGCCGCGGGCAAGGAATCCGAAGCCATCGGCACCCTGGGCCAGTCGCGTCCCAGCGTGAAGACGATGTTCGAAGAGGTCTATGCGACCGAAGATTGGCGGCTGATCGAGCAGCGCCGCGAGGTGGGGGTCTAACCATGAGCGAGCAAACCACCTTCACCGACGCCGATCGCAACGACGGCGTCGAGCCCGACATGGTCGACCAGAACGCCGCCCCCGCCTCGGAAGCGACGGGCGCGGGCGTGGTCCCCATGAACATGATCCAGGCGCTGAACTCGGCCATCGACGTCAAGATGGCCGAAGACGCTAACGTCCTGTCGTTCGGCGAGGACGCCGGCTATTTCGGCGGCGTCTTCCGTGTCACCGACAAGCTGCAGCAGAAACACGGCCTGACCCGCAGCTTCGACGCCCCGATCTCGGAATGCGGCATCGTCGCGGCCGCCATCGGCATGGGCGCCTATGGCCTGCGTCCGGTCGTCGAGATCCAGTTCGCCGACTACATCTATCCGGCCTACGATCAGATCGTCTCGGAAGCGGCCAAGATGCGCTACCGCTCGGGCGGTCAGTTTACGTCGCCGATCACGGTGCGCAGCCCCTATGGCGGCGGCATCTTCGGCGGCCAGACCCACAGCCAGTCGCCCGAAAGCCTGTTCACCCACATTGCGGGCCTGAAGGTCGTCATTCCGTCCAACCCCTATGACGCCAAGGGCCTGCTGACCGCCGCCATCGAGGATGACGATCCGGTCGTCTTCTTCGAGCCGAAGCGGCTCTACAATGGGCCATTCGACGGCTGGCACGAGAAGCCGGTCTCGCCGTGGAAGGCCCAGGATCTGGCCCAGGTCCCGACCGGCAAATATGTCGAGCCCATCGGCAAGGCGCGCGTGATGCGCGAAGGAAACGACGTCACCATCCTGGCCTATGGGACCATGGTCTGGGTCGCCCTGGCCGGCGCGGAACACGCGGGCGTGGACGCCGAGGTCATCGACCTGCGCTCGCTCGTGCCGCTGGACATCGAAGCCATCGAGGCCTCGGTGAAGAAGACCGGCCGCTGCGTCATTGTGCACGAGGCGCCCAAGACCTCGGGCTTCGGCGGCGAGCTGTCGGCTCTCGTTCAGGAGCGCTGCTTCTATTCGTTGGAGGCGCCGATCGCGCGCGTCACCGGTTGGGACACGCCCTATCCGCACGCTTTCGAATGGGAATATTTCCCCGGACCGCAAAGGGTCGCAGACGCCTTGAAGAGCGTCATGACGGGAGGTCGATAAGATGGGACGTTTCGTCTTCAAACTGCCCGACGTGGGCGAAGGCACCGCCGAGGCCGAACTGGTCGGATGGCACGTCAAGGTCGGCGACACCGTCGCCGAGGACCAAATCGTCGCCGACGTCATGACCGACAAGGCCACGGTCGAGATCACCGCTCCGGTCAGCGGCAAGGTCGTCGCTTTGCATGGCGAACCCGGCGCCATGGTGCCGGTGCGCGGTCCCTTGGTGGAGTTCGAGGTCGAGGGTGCGGGCAATGCCGATGACGCCCCGACGCCCGTCGCCCCCGCCGCCGCCAAGCCGGATCCCGCACCCGTGATCGCCGAGTCGCCGAAGGTCGAAACGCTGGCAGCCCCCGCTGTCGAGGCGCCGACATCCGGCAACTGTGTCTTCAAACTGCCTGACGTCGGAGAAGGCACGGCCGAGGCCGAGCTGGTCGGCTGGCACGTCAAGGTCGGGGATGCGGTCGAGGAAGACCAGATCATCGCCGACATCATGACCGACAAGGCTACGGTCGAAATCACCTCGCCGGTCGCCGGAACCGTCGTCGCCCTGTACGGCGAGGCAGGCAAGTCCGTGCCGGTCGGCGGACCGCTGGTCGCATTTGATGTCGAGGGTCGGGGCAATGTCTCGACGCCCGTCGCGGCGCCGAAACCGGCCCCCAAGCCGACCGAGAATGCGACGGCGGCTTCCGCCGCGGTTTCGACGGCTCAAAGAGCGACTTCAGCGACCGCGCCGTCCAAGCCTGTTCCCGCCCTGACCGGCCGCGCGCCCGGCGAACGTCCGTCGGCCTCGCCGGCCGTGCGCAACCGCGCGCGGGATCTGGGCGTCGATCTGACCTTCGTGCCCGGTTCCGGCCCGGCGGGTCGGATCACGCACGAGGATCTGGACGGCTTCATCGCGCGCGGCGGTTCGCAACCCGCGTCGGCGCCGTCCGGCGGCGGCTCGACCTATGCGAAGGCGCAAGGGACGACCGAGGTCAAGATCATCGGCCTGCGCCGCAAGATTGCGGAGAAGATGGCCGAGAGCGTGCGCCGCATTCCCCACATCACCTATGTCGAGGAAATCGACATGACGGCGGTGGAGGAGCTGCGTGCCCACCTGAACGCGACGAAGTCCAAGGATCAGCCCAAGCTGAACGTCCTGCCCTTTATCGCCCGCGCCATCGTGGTCGCCCTGCGCGACCAGCCCCAGATCAACGCCACCTATGACGACGAAGCCGGCGTCCTGACCCAGCACGCCCCGGTCCATCTGGGCATCGCCGCCCAGACTCCGAACGGTCTCATGGTGCCAGTGGTGCGACACGCCGAGGCGCGCGACCCCTACGAGACGGCGCTGGAAATCGCCCGCGTCTCGGGCGCGGCCAAGGACGGTTCGGCCAAGCGCGAGGAACTGTCGGGTTCGACCATCACCATCACCTCGCTGGGCACGCTGGGCGGGGTGGTCCACACCCCGATCATCAACCACCCCGAGGTCGCCATCGTCGGTCCGAACAAGATCGCCGAACGGATCGTGGTCAAGGACGGCCAGATGGTCGTGCGCAAGATGATGAACCTGTCGTCCAGCTTCGATCACCGCATCGTCGACGGTCACGACGCGGCGGTGTTCGTGCAGCGGATCAAGGGGCTTCTGGAAAACCCGGCGACGCTGTGGATGGGGTGATGCCCATTTTCTAAGCGGGAAAGCGAGGTCCGCCCGCGCCTATGGCTATCACCTCGAATTTGGCGCCATGGCTCTTGATGATCCTCTCTCCTCGCCGAGAGAGGATCATCGGGAATCGAAAGGGTAATGTGATGCGGCAAGTCAAAGTCAAAGCGCTGACCATCGGCGCCAGCCTGCTGGCAGCCGTCGGCGTTGTCGCCTCGTCCGCGAACGCCTGCATTCCCGAGCCGCCGCCGGCTTGGTCGTCTCTGCTACGGACCGATGGGCCGGCGCTGTTCATCGGGCGCGTGACGACGGTGGAGCGTTTGCCGGAACCCAGCCGGATGCCGACCGTCGAGGTCATTCAATCCAAGGCGACCATCGCCAGATTGGAAACGCTTCAAGGCGCGCCGCAAGAGACATACACCCTGACCGCTGCGGAAACCGCCCGTCCGTTGGGCGGCTATCAAGGCATGATTTGCGTCGATTTTCAGCGCGTCAAACCCGGCGACGTCGTACTGGCCATGGAAACCCAGACCGGCGCGGTCCGCGTTTTCGAGCCCCAGCAAGTTCCTCCGCAGTTCAGCACCCGCCTTGAGGCCTATCGTTGACCCAGACCCTGAAAACCAAAGTCCTGATCATCGGGGCAGGCACCGGCGGCTATGTCGCGGGCATTCGCTGTGGCCAGCTGGGCCTCGACACCGTGTTGGTCGATGGCGGCGACGGGCTGGGCGGGACGTGCCTGAACGTCGGCTGTATTCCGTCCAAGGCCATCATCCATGCGGCGGGCAAGTTCGAGACGGTGACCAAGGCGGCCGGCGGCGGGACGCTGGGCATAACGGCGGCGGCGCCGGCCATCGACCTGTCGCAGACGGTCGAATGGAAGGACGGCATCGTCCGTAAGCTGAACGCCGGGGTCGCGGCCCTGCTGAAGAAGGCCAAGGTCAAGTTCATCAAGGGCTGGGCCGAGTTCGCCGACGCCAAGACCTGCGTGGTCAAGACCGACGAAGGCGATATCCGCATCACCGCCGAACACGTCATCCTGGCGACGGGATCCGAGCCGGTCGAACTGCCCTTCCTGCCGTTCGGCGGCGACGTCATTTCCTCGACCGAGGCGCTGAGCCTGTCGGAGGTTCCCAAGAAGCTGGCCGTCGTGGGCGGCGGCTATATCGGGCTGGAACTGGGCATCGCCTATCGCAAGCTGGGCGCCGAAGTGGCCATCGTCGAAATGGCTGAGCGTATCCTGCCGCTCTACGACAAGGCTCTGACCGATCCGGTCGCCAAGTGGCTGGAGAAGCATGGCGTCGAGCTGCATCTGGGCGCGCGCGCCGGGGGCTTCGGCGACGGTAAGCTGTCGATCACGACGAAGGACGGCGAGCCGCTGCAGCTGGACGCCGACAAGGTGCTGGTCACGGTCGGCCGGCGTCCGCGCACGCAAGGCTGGGGTCTGGAAAACATGGGCGTGGCCATGGCCGGCCCGTTCGTGAAGATCGACCAGCGCTGCGCCACCTCGATGAAGAACGTCTGGGCGGTCGGCGACCTGACGGGCGAACCCATGCTGGCGCACAAGGGTTCGGCCCAGGGCGAGTTGGTCGCCGAAATCATCGCCGGCCACGACCGTATCTTCGATCCCGTCACCATCGCCGCCGTCTGTTTCACCGAGCCGGAAATCGTTTCGGCCGGTCTGGGGCCGAACGAGGTCGCGGGCCGCGATGATGTGATCCAGTCGATCTTCCCCTTCGCCGCGATCGGTCGCGCCCTGGCCATCGAGGCGGGCGAGGACGGCGGCTTCGTGCGGGTGATCGCGTCGAAATCCGACCACCGCATCCTGGGCATCCAGGCGGTGGGCCAGCATGTGTCGGAACTGTCCAACAGCTTCGCCCAGATGCTGGAGATGGGCGCAGTGCTGGAAGACGTCGCCGGGACGATTCACGTCCACCCGACGCTGGGCGAAGCCTTCCACGAGGCCAGCCTGCGCGCCCTCGGGCACGCCATCCACATCTGATCAGATCCGGTCCAGCCGCTTCGCATGGTTCGCCACCATGCGGAGCGTCAGGCCATCGGGCAGGAAGCGAGCCAGTCCGGCCATGACATTGTTCATGACGCCGGGTGTGACGCTGGGACGGTTGGCCTCGCAGGCGTCATGGCCGATGCGCGCCACGCGCGCGGCGTCCATCCACATCCAGGCCGGATAGGCGATGGAGACCTGCTCGCGCGAACCGTTGACGTCGTGGAATTCTGTCAGGGTGTAGCCGGGGTTCAGCACCGTCACGTGAATGCCGGTTCCCTGCGTCTCCAGATGCAAGCCCTGCGAGGCCTTAATTAGGAAGCTCTTGATCGGCCCGTACAGGGTGTCGCCGCCGGTCGCGGGCATCTGGCCGGCCAGCGAGGCGACGTTCAGCACTCGGCCGAAGCCGCGCTGGATCATGCCAGGCAGCAACAGGCGCGACAGCTCGACCGGCGCGGTCAGCATGACCTGGATCATGGCGCGGTGGGCGCTCAGGTCGGTGTCCAGAAAGCCGGTGACCCGACTGAAACCCGCATTGTTGACCAGGCCGTCGACGGTCAGGCCGCGGGCCTCGATGGTCGCGATCAGCCGCTCGGGCGCCGCGGGGTCGGACAGGTTTTCGGGGATCACGGTCGCGGTGACGCCGTGGGCGGCGGTCAGTTCGTCGGCCAAGGCCTGCAGCGGGGCTTCGCGACGCGCCGTCAGGATCAGATTCCAGCCCTCGGCCGCATAGGTCCGGGCTAGGGCCGCGCCGATGCCGGCCGAGGCGCCGGTGATCAGAACGGTTCGATTCACGGCGCGATCAGGCCGCGACGGGGCAGGACTTGTGCGGCGCATAGGCCGCCAGCGCGATCGGGTTTTCAGCCAAAAGATCGGCGATGGTGATCTTGGACAAAGCCTCGGTCGCGGCCTCGTCGGCAGCGGTCAGGGCCTTGGCGACCTGGCGCGGGATATGTTCGCTGATCGGGCAACCCTTGGCGCCGGCAGGGGGCGAACCGATGTGGGCGCAGCCGTTCACCGCTTTCAGCACCTGATCCAGCCGAATGTCCTCGGGCTGCCACAACAGCCAGGAGCCGCCGGTCGCGCCCGGACGGGTGGCGATCAGCCCGGCCTTGGCTAAAAGGGCGGTCACGCGGCGCACCACGACGGGATTGGTCGGGATCGAGGACGCCAGCACGCCGCTGGGCATCGCCTGCGCAGGCCCGAACGCGCCCTTGTGGGCCATATAGGCCAGGGCGTGGGCGGCGACGGGGAAGCGTTGGCTGTCTGACATGGTTCTGTTCCTGATGCGAAAATAGGCGTTCAGGGGCCGAATCACAAATCGCGCCGCAGAACGCCGAAACCGAATCCGCTGCGGCGCGATTGAAGACCGCGTGGAATGAGCCTAAAGGCTCGCCGCTTTGAAGGGACCGACGCCGCGTCGGAGACCCGGAGGATACGCATGGCCGGGGACACTCCCCACGACGCGAGCGCTCCCTCGCCCGCGTCGAACACGCCGGACAAGCCCACCCACGCCACGGGTCCGGAATCCCACATCCCGGGCGGCCAGGCCGCCAAGCACGGCGGCTTCTGGGCCCTGACCATCGGCGCGATCGGCGTGGTGTTCGGCGACATCGGCACCAGCCCGCTCTACGCCCTGCGCGAAGCGATCGACCATGCGCGCTCCGGCGTCGGCGGCGAGCTGGCCGTGATCGGCGTCGTGTCGCTGGCGTTTTGGGCGCTGATGGTGGTGGTGACGTTCAAATACGTCTTCTTCCTGATGCGCGCCGACAACAAGGGCGAGGGCGGCACCCTGTCGCTAATGGCGCTGGCCCAGTTCGCGGTCGGGCGACGCAGCGCCTGGATCTTCATTCTGGGCGTTTGCGGCGCAGCCCTGTTCTATGGCGATGGCATCATCACGCCCGCCATCTCGGTCCTGTCCGCCGTCGAAGGCCTGCAGGACGCGCCGGGTCTGGCCGGGCGGCTGGATTCCTTCATCGTGCCGATCTCGGCCGGCATCCTGATCGCTCTGTTCCTGGTCCAGTCGCGCGGCACGGCCAGCCTGGCCAAGTATTTCGGCCCGATCACCGCCATCTGGTTCCTGAGCCTGGGAGCGCTGGGCCTTTATCATATCTTCGACGACGTCAGCGTGCTGCGCGCCCTGTCGCCCCACTATGGCGTCATGCTTCTGCTCAACGATGGCTTCCTGGGCTTCGTTATCCTCGGCAGCGTCTTCCTGGCCGTCACGGGGGCCGAGGCCCTGTATGCCGACATGGGACATTTCGGAAAGGCGCCGATCCGCATGGGCTGGCTGGCCTTCGTCCTGCCGTGCCTGACGTTGAACTACCTGGGCCAGGGCGCCCTGATCCTGGACAATCCGGCGGCGTCCGAAAACCCGTTCTGGAACATGGTGCCGCAGTTCGCCTATTGGCCGATGCTGATCCTGGCGACCGCCGCGACCGTCATCGCCTCACAGGCGGTGATCACCGGCGCCTTCTCGGTGACGCAGCAGGCGGTTCAGTTGGGCCTTCTGCCGCGCATCGATATCAAGAATACCTCTGAGACCCAGGCCGGACAGATCTTCGTGCCGGCGGTCAACACCTTCCTGATGGTCGGGGTGCTGGTGCTGCTGGTCGTGTTCCAGAGCTCGCATAACCTGACCGCCGCCTATGGCGTGGCGGTGACCGGCACCATGTTGGTCAATACGCTGATGGCCTATTCGGTCATCCGTAAGGGCTGGAGGTGGCCGATGTGGGCGGTGGCCGGAACCCTCATTCCGTTCGCCTTCATCGACAGCGTCTTCTTGACGTCCAACCTGCTGAAGATTCCGGACGGGGCCTGGATGCCTCTGGTGCTGGGCGCACTTCTGGTCGTGGTGATGTGGACCTGGGTTCGCGGCACGCAGATCCTGACAGCCAAGACGCGCAAGGACAGCCTGCCGCTGAACGATCTGATCGAGATGCTTCAGGCCCGTCCGCCGCACCGTGCGCCGGGCATGGCCATCTTCCTGACCTCGGATCCCGACGTCGCGCCGGTCGCCCTGATGCACAATCTCAAGCACAACAAGGTGCTGCACGAGAAGAACGTCATCCTGACCGTGCGCACCTCCGAGCGCCCGCGCGTCAAGGAAGCCGACCGGGTGCGAATGGAGCCGATCAACGACGACTTCAAGAAGGTCACGGTCACCTACGGCTTCATGGAGACGCCGAACGTGCCGCGCGCCCTGGGCCTTTGCCGCAAGCAGGGGCTGAAGTTCGACATCATGTCGACCAGCTTCTTCCTGGGGCGCCGTTCGCTGATCCCGTCGGCGCGTCAGGGCATGCCGCTGTGGCAGGACAAGCTGTTCATCTTCCTGATGCGCAATGCCGCCAATCCGACCGACTTCTTCCACATCCCGCCCGGCCGCGTGGTCGAGCTTGGCGCGCAGGTGGCGGTATGAGCACCGAGGCACGGGGCGGGCAGAGCTCGCACGCGCGCGGGCGTCGCATGGCCACCAAGGGCCGCCCGCGCCCGGCCCCGGCCGAGGCCGATCAAGGTCCGTCGCAGGATGACATCGGCGTCGAGGCTCGCGTCGTCGCCGGCATCCTGCTGAACGCCGCGCTGGAGAAGCGCAACGGACTGGACGAAGCCGTGTCTCAGCCTGCCGCCCGCGCGCTGGAGCCGGTGGATCGCGCCTTCGCTCGCGCCGTGGCCATGGCGGCCCTGCGTCGCCTTGGTGAGATCGACCAGATCCTGGATCGCCGCCTGAAGAAGTCGCCGCCCGAGGCCGTCCGCACCCTGATGCGCATCGCCCTGGCCCAGACTCTGGTGCTGGAAACGCCCGCCTTCGCCGCCGTCTCGACGGCGGTGAAACTGGCCGAGCGCGATCCCAAGACGCGGCCCTACAAGAACTTGGTCAACGCGGTGCTGCGCGGCGTGGGGCGCGAAGGCCCCGGTCTGACGACGGCCGAGAGCAATCTGCCGGACTGGATCGCGGCGCGCTGGAAGGCGACCTATGGCGAGGCCGCCCTGGCGGGTCTGGCCTTGGCCGCGCGCGAAGAACCCGCGACCGATCTTAGCCTGAAGCCAGGCGTCGATCCCGCCGCCGTGGCTGCCGCTGTCGAGGGCGAAGCCTTGCCTGGGGGCACGGTTCGCACCGGCCGTCGCGGCGATGTGGCCGGCTGGCCCGGTTTCGAGGATGGCGACTGGTGGGTCCAGGACGCGGCCGCCGCCGTGCCCGGCCGCCTGCTGGACGTGAAGCCCGGCGAGACGGCGCTCGACATGTGCGCTGCGCCTGGAGGCAAGACGCTGCAACTGGCGGCCGCCCGCGCCTCGGTCGTCGCGCTCGACCGTTCTGCCCCGCGCCTGAAGCGCCTGACGCAGAATCTTGAGCGGACCGGCCTGACCGCCGAGGTCGTCGCTGTTCCGGCCGAGGACTGGGAGGACGCCCGCACCTTCGACGCCGTCCTGCTGGACGCGCCCTGCACCGCGACGGGCACCTTCCGCCGCAACCCCGAAGTCCTGCGCGCCACCAAACCGGCAGAGGTGGCCAAATTGGCCGACGTCCAGCATCGCCTGCTCGACGCCGCCGCCGAACGCGTCAAACCGGGCGGCCGTCTGGTCTATTGCACCTGCTCGCTGGAGCGCGAGGAGGGCGAGACCCAGATCATCGCCTTCCTGCGCCGCAATCCCGCCTTCCGCACCGTCGTCGCCGATCCGGCCGCCGTCGGCGCCCCGCCCGAGGCGCTGACGCCCGAAGGCTGGCTGCGCATCCTGCCTTCCATGTGGGCCGAACATGGCGGACTGGACGGCTTCTTCGCGGCCAGGCTGGAACGGGCATCCTGAGCGGGAGCGCCTTGCTCCTGCCCGCAACCCGCCTTATCCGGAAGGCCATGGCCGTTACCCCTCTGATCTGCCCGTCGATCCTCGCCAGCGATTTTGCGCGGCTGGGTGAAGAAGTCCGCGCGCTGGACACGGCGGGCGCCGACTGGATCCACGTCGATGTGATGGACGGGCATTTCGTGCCGAACATCACGCTTGGGCCCGACATCGTGAAGGCGATCCGACCGTACACGACCCTGCCGTTCGACGTGCACCTGATGGTCGCGCCGGTCGATCCTTGGCTGGAGGCGTTCCGCGAGGCGGGCGCCGACGTCCTGACTGTCCATCCTGAGAGCGGGCCGCACCTGCACCGCACCTTGGGTCGCATTCGCCAGCTGGGCGCCAAAGCCGGCGTCGTGTTCAATCCGGCGACGCCGCTGTCGATCCTGGAAGAGGTGGTCGATCTGGTCGATCTGGTGCTGGTCATGTCGGTCAATCCGGGCTTTGGCGGTCAGAAGTTCATCGACACTTCGCTGAAGAAGATCGCAGGCGCGCGGGCCATTCTCGACCGCGCCGGTTCGTCGGCTCACCTGCAGGTGGACGGCGGCGTGACCTCCGCCAACGCCGCAGCCTGCGTCGCCGCCGGCGCCGATGCGCTGGTCGCCGGCTCGTTCGTGTTCAAGGGCGATTACGCGACCAATATCGCCGCCCTGAAGGCTGCGCCGGCTGCTCAGAGCTTCGCGTGAGCCCGCTCGGCCCCTTCGCCCCGCGGGGCCAGGAAACGACGCTGGACGTCGCCTCGGGTCAGATCCCCGGCCTGCCTGGCGCGCCGGTGCGCACCCCAGTGCGGTCGGGCGACACGATCGCAGGACCCGGCCTGTGGCCCGCCATCGCCGGACGGTTGGCGACGCGGCAGCTGTGGATCGAGCTTTACGGCCTGCCCGGTTACGGCCTGACGCTTGGGGCTCCGCTGGGCGGGGGCAAGGTGACGGCGTTTGCCGCCACGCCGCGCGATTTTCGCCCGCACGATCCCGCGCCGGGCCGCAATGTCCTGGCCGGACGTTTCATGTTGGCGGGCGCCTCGATGGAGGTCGAACCGCCGTCCGATCCGTGGAACCGGCCCAGTCCCTCGCGGCCCTTTGCGGTCGAGCTTCACGCCTTCGCCTGGTTGCCGGGCCTGATGTCACAAGGCGACCGTGGCGCGCGCGAGGCGCTGCGTCTGACCCTGGCCTGGGCCGACGCCTTTGCACGGTGGTCGCCCTTCGCCTGGGGACCGGAAATCCTGGCGCGGCGGGTCGTCAATCTGGCGTGCGGCGCACGGCGGATGGGCGCCGTCGCGACCGAGGCCGAGCGGCTGAAACTGGCCGATAGTCTGGCGCGCCAGACCCGGCAACTGCTGCGTCC
>NZ_DLTK01000148.1:18498-18729 GCF_002500885.1 Brevundimonas sp. UBA7838 | reverse complement strand
GAGGCGCGGCTGAAGCTGGCGGGCGGATCGTCGGGGCCGATCGAACTGGTCGCGCGGGCCTATCCCGACAAGATGCTGCATCTGTATGTGGCGCCCGAGGGCGACAAGCGGCGCATCTGGCTGTTCGACGTCTCGGGCCAGAAGTCGATGGAGCTGCAGCTCAACCAGGCACAGAAGATGCAAGCCGTGGGCCAGCTGGCCGGGGGCGTGGCGCACGACTTCAACAATCTG
>NZ_DLTK01000148.1:0-18427 GCF_002500885.1 Brevundimonas sp. UBA7838 | reverse complement strand
CACGACTTCAACAATCTGCTGACGGCGATCCAGCTTCAGCTGTCGGGTCTGCTGGAACGGCACCCGGTGGGCGATCCGTCCTACGAGGGCCTGAACGAGATCCGCCAGACGGCCATTCGTGCGGCCGATCTGGTGCGCAAGCTGCTGGCCTTCTCGCGCAAGTCCACGGTGCGGCGCGAGCGGCTGGACCTGGGCGAACTGGTCGGCGAGTTCGCCATCCTGCTGCGGCGGCTGCTGCGCGAGGACGTGCGGCTGGAAACCGACTACGGACGCGACCTGCCGGTCGTGCTGGCCGACAAGTCTCAGCTGGAGACGGCGGTGATGAACCTTGCCGTCAATGCGCGCGACGCCATGCGCGGCGTGGTCGAGCCGGGCGCCGGCGTCGTCACCATCGCCACGCGCCGCCTGACGGGCGACGAGGCGCGAGCCCTGGGCTGGGTTGATGCGCCTACGGACGAGGTGGCCCTGATCGAGGTCTCGGACACCGGACCCGGCGTGCCGCCCGAACTGGCGGACAAGATCTTCGAACCCTTCTTCACCACCAAGGCGGTGAACGAGGGCACCGGCATGGGTTTGGCCACCGTCTATGGCATCGTGCAGCAGGCGGGCGGCCACATCACCGTCAGCAATATCGAAGGGCCCGACTCCAAGATAAAGGGCGCCGCCTTCCGCATCTTCCTGCCGGCGGCGGGCGAGGCGGAGCTGGCCGAGGTTCAGCCGGTCGAGGTCAAGGCCAAGGCGCCGCGCGACCTGTCGGGCGCCGGCCGCATCCTGTTCGTCGAGGACGAAGACGCCGTGCGCGGCATCGCCGCCCGGCTGCTGCGCCAGCGCGGCTATGAGGTGATCGAGGCCGCCGACGGCGAGGAAGCCCTGTTGCTGGCCGAGGAACACGCCGGCCAGATCGACATGATGATCTCCGACGTCATCATGCCGGGACTGGATGGGCCGTCCTTGCTGAAGAAGGCGCGGAAATATCTGGGCGACGCGCCGGTCATGTTCATCTCGGGCTATGCCGAAAGCGACTTCTCGGACCTGCTACAGGACGAGACGGGTGTGTCCTTCCTGCCCAAGCCGCTGGACATCAAGACGCTGGCGGAGCGTGTGAAGCAGGAGTTGCACGCGGGCTGATCGCCCGCATGAAGGGCGGGTTCAGGCGGCGCGGCGAAGCGCGGATGGCGCCTTTACATACAGCCCCCGGCGGCCGTTCACGGCGCGGAAGGCGACCGTCTCGCCTTCCAGACTTTCGTCCACGCCCAGAAGCAGGCAGCCGTCATCGACCAGGCGGCGTTCCAGTCCGTCGAGCAGACGCGCGCGTCGTGACGGCTCCATATCGGTCATCACATTGCGGCAGAAGATGACGTCGAAACGGGAGTCATCGGTCGGTTCGTCCAGCAGGTTGGCGCGACCGAAACGCACGGCGTCGGCCAGTTCGGCCTTGACGATCCACTGGTCTTCCCGCGGTTCGAACCAGCGCAGCATGGTCTTGGCCGTAAGCCCGCGCTGGATCTCGAAGCCGGTATAGAGGCCCGAGCGCGCCTTCTCAATCGCGCGCTGCGACAGGTCGGTGGCGACCAGATCGACATCGACGCCGATCTCCCTGGCCGTCATGGCGATGGACCAGGCCTCTTGGCCGGTCGAGCAGCCGGCCGACCAGATCTTGATCCGCCCGTCGGGCCGCGCCTTGGACAGGGCCGGCAGCAGTTCGGTTTCGAGAATGCGGAAAGGGGTGCGGTCGCGACGGAACCAGGTCTCGGCGTTCAGCAGGGCCTCGATCACCGACCAGGCCAGCGAGGCGACCGGATTGGCCCACAGGTTCGTCAGCAGAGCCTCGACATTGGCGTAGCCCTCACGCCGCGCGATCGGACCCAGCCGGTGTTCAGCCAGGTGGATGCGATCCCGCGACAGCCGATAGCCGGCGCGGGTGGCGAGAAGGGACTGCAGCTTGTCGAAGTCCTCAGGCGTCATGCGGCGATCGCTCCGACCTCCGTCAGCTTGGACTGCAGGATTTCGCCGTCGAACGGCTTCATCACATAGTCGTCGGCGCCGGCGGCCAGGGCTTCGGCGATCCGCTCGGGGCGGGTCTCGATCGTGCAGAACAGCACCTTGGGTTGCTTGCCGCCCGGCATGGCGCGCAGGCGACGCAGGAAGGTGATCCCGTCCATCACTGGCATGTTCCAGTCCACCAGCAGCACGTCAGGCATGGCGCCGGTGCAATAGGCCAAGGCTTCGGAGCCGTCCGCCGCCTCATCGACCTCATAGCCCAGGCCCTCGACGATGCGGCGCGCAACCTTGCGGATGATGCGGCTGTCGTCGACGATCAGGCAGGTTCGGAAGTCCAAGGTCGATCCCTCAATGACACGACGGCTTTCGCCCGTGGCGCATGGACTGTTTTTATCTCAAACGCCAGTTAATGAGTCGTTTGGAAACGCCTCAGGCGGGCATTCGCGCGACCAGTGCGACCTTTCCGTCTTCAACCTTGACGCGAAGAGCGCCGCCGGCCTCGTTCACGGTCAGCCACAGCCAGTAGGGCTGGATCCATTGGCCGGCCAGGCCCTCAACCAGGCGTTCGCCGGCCAGACCCGTGACGGCCTCCGGCTTCAGCCGGGCGCGGGCGCCCTCGGCGAAGCCTTCCAGATAGAGCAGGCCGTTTTCCATCCGCGACTGAATGGTGGCGACGCCGCCCATCGGCAGGGCGCCGACGGTCAGATAGGCGAGGTTGGTCAGGGCGCGGGCCTGGGGCTTGGTGAACTCGCCGTCGGCGATGCGCCAGTCCAGCGAGGCGCGGCCCCCTTGCACCATGCCGGACACCAGGCCTTCGATCTCGCGGGCGGTGAACTTCTCGCTGGTGGTGGCGGCGCCGAAGGCGACGCGGGCGAAGTGAACCAGGGCGACCATCTTCCTGGCGCTCTGCTCGATCAGGGCTAGGGCGTCGTCGCGCATGTCCTGGGCCGTCGGGTCCTGCATCAGGTCCAGGCCGGAGACGATGGCGCCCGACGGACTGATGAAGTCATGGCACAGCTTGGCCGCGATGTAGGTCGCCAGCTCCGTCCCATCGACCGGGAGGTCCAGCGGAGCGGCGTCTGTGTCGTGGGGGGAGGTCATGATGTCTGGCGCGCTCAGGTCACAGTTCGTGTCGCGCGCGAAGTTGGAGTGATTTGCCGGTTCATGGAACCGCCCGGATGGTCTATCGACCCGCCAATGACGACCTCCTCCACACCTGCTCTAGAGCGCGATCTGACGTCCGGCGCGCTGTCCCTGGCCATCGCCGAGATCGCTGAGGAAGCCGCGCGGCTGATCCTGCCCTATTGGCGCGCAGGCACGGCGGTCGAGACCAAGTCCGACGACAGCCCGGTGACGCAAGCCGACCGGGCGGCCGAGGCTCTGATCCTGGAACGGTTGGCGGCGCTTTATCCGGGCGTGCAGACGGTGGCGGAGGAAGCCGTGTCGGCCGATGGCGCGCCTGAAACCGCCGAGGACTGGTTCTGGCTGATCGATCCGCTGGACGGCACGCGCGGCTTCGTGCGCGGCGGCGAGGCCTTCACCGTCAATATCGCCCTGATCCATGACGGCTATCCGGTCGCGGGCGTGGTGACGGCGCCGGCGACGGCGACGACCTGGCGCACCGACAAGCCTGATGGCGGCGCCTTCCGGCGTCAGTTCGGCGCCCTTCAGGCCGGCGAGGCGCATTCGGGCGAGGACTGGCGTCCGATCCGGGTGCGCGACCGGCCGCAGGAAGGCATGGCCCTGCTGAGCCACAGCGTCACCGACGAAGAGGCGACGCGTCTGGCCGCCCGTCACGGCTGCTCGCGCTGGCAGGGGACGGATTCGTCGTTGAAATTCTGCCTGATCGCCGAGGGGCGGTTCGACGCCTATCCGCGCACGGGTCCAACCTCGGAATGGGACACGGCTGCAGGCCAGGCCGTGCTGGAAGCCGCCGGCGGACGGGTGCTGGCCGATGACGGGCAGCGGATGGCCTATGGCAAGACGCGGTTCCTGAACGGCGCCTTCGTCGCCATGGGCGGCTGAAGGCTAGGACCTCAACAACGCCTCAGCGCGGTCGGCGAGGGCGTCGACGCCCATTTCCCGCGCCGTCATCGCCGCCTCGCCCAGGATCAGCCCCAAATCGGTCGGGACGACGCCGCCCAGCCGATGTCGCGCCAGCATGATCTCGGCCATGCCGATCTGATCGGCGGCCCAGTCGAGCGGCGTCGCGGTCGCCATGCGCGCGCGAAGGCGGGTTTCCAGCGTCATCAGGGCGGTCAGATTCTTGACCGCCTCGGCCAGGGCCACTTCGCGCGTGATGCGGCGCTCGCGCGCCAGGGCGCCGATGATCAATTCGCCGCCCTGCGTCAGGGTTTCCGCCTGGGTCAGCAGCATCAGCGGCTGGGCGTCGTCGCCCACGCGCAGCACCTGGATCGCGGCCCAGTCCAGTGGGCTGTGATCCGGGGTGAACTGATCGGCGGCGGCGTCGAACATGATCCGCCCCTGGTTGCGGGCCTCGTCATGCCCCGCGATCACGGCCAGGGCCGACAGGCCGGCGCCGCACAGGGCCAGGGCGCGGGCGCGGGTCAGGGGGCGATGGTCGGGGGACGCGGCCTCGACCAGGGCGCCCAGGTCGCGGCCGGCCTGATCCAGCAGATGCACGTCGCGCTGGACCACGCCCATTTCCAGCGACAGGGCCGCGCGATCCATGCGCAGATCCATGTCCTCGGCGTCGTCTCTGCGCACCGCCTCATCCATCAAGACAGCCGCCTGATGAAGGCGGGCGATGTCGCCGCTCAGTCGGGCCGTGCGAACCGTCAGTCGGGCGTGAAGCGCGGCCATGCCGACGGCGATGCGTCGGCTGCGCGGCTGTCCGACCGCCGCAAGGGTCGTCGCTGCGCAGTCCAGACGGGCGGGATCGCCGCACAGGTCAAAGCGCAGCATCAGCACCGCCGCCTTGGCCATGGCCGCCCGCGCGATCTGATCCTCGCCCACGGCTGAACGCGCTAGGCTGTCGGCGCAGCGGTCGGCACGGTCCAGACTGTCGGCGGCGCCGGTGCGTCGGGCGTGTTCGCGCCACAGGGCGCAGGCGCGGTTTTCTGTCTCGAAGGGACGGGCGCAGGAGACGCGTCCGGCGTCCGTGGCCTCGCGTCGCGCCTCGGCGCGCAGCAGATCCGCGCCGATCAGTTCGATCCAGCCCAGGTCTTCGCTCTCTCGCGCCTGGGCGAAGAGTTTTCGAAGATCACGGCCGAATTCGAACATGCTGGACCTCGGTTATCCCGCTTCGGGACGCAGACTGCGTCACCTGCGGCGTCCAATGCAAACGCAGCGCCGGGAATGCGGTTCGGCTTGGCCTTAAGCCGGCGACCTAGTCGAGTTTCGGCGTCTTCTGCTGGCAGCGTTGCAGATTGGCGCGGGCCTCGGGCGCCTCAGCGTTGAGCTGACGCACCGCGGTGATGCGCGCGCGGGTCTGATCGGCCTCTGCGGCCGGCGCCGTCTTGCCCGCCGCCGTCGCGGCCTGCATGGCCGCCAGGGACCAGTAGAGCGCGGCGTCATACAGCCGCCGCCCCTGGGCGCTCTCGCCGCCTTCAAGCTCCGACGCGGCCTGGGTCAGGCCCGCACAACGCACCGCCTCGTCATAAGAAACCAGCCCCACGGAAGGGGCGGCCTGCAGCATAAAGACGGTGCTGGCTAGGGCGAGAAGCGTCGACATGACCTCAGAATGGCTCAGCTGCGTGACCAAAGGAAGTCGTTAGCGGCGCCCGGTCTTAGCCGCGCTCCTTCGTCTTGGTGAAGGCGATCTTGGGGAAGCGTTCGCCGACATAGCCGGTCTCCCAGCTCGACTTGGCCAGGAAGACCGGGGCCTGGTCGATGTCGCGCGCCATCTGGGGGCGGTATTTCCCGCTGAAGTCCTCGACGTCCGCGTCGGAGCCCTCCGCGCCTGGAGCGATCCAGCGCGCCTCGGCGTAGGGGGAGGGTTCGAAGACGACGTCCAGGCCGTACTCCTCGCCCAGACGGTCGGCCATGACCTCGAACTGCAGCTGGCCCACGGCGCCGACGATGAAGTCCGAGCCGATTTCGGGACGGAACAGCTGGGTCACGCCTTCCTCGGCCAGACCTTCCAGCGCCTTCTTCAGATGTTTGGCCTTCAGCGGATCCTTCACGCGAACCCGTTGCAGGATTTCCGGCGCGAAGTTGGGCAGGCCGGCGAAACGGACCACGCCGCTCTCCGACAGACTGTCGCCGACGCGCAGCACGCCGTGGTTCGGAATGCCGATCACGTCGCCGGCGAAGGCGTCGTCGGCCAGTTCCCGATCCGAGGCGAAGAACATGATCGGCGCATTGACCGACAACGACTTGCCGGTGTTCTGCACCTTCAGCTTCATGCCGCGCTTGAAGGCGCCCGACGCCATGCGGAACATGGCGATCCGGTCGCGGTGGTTGGGATCCATGTTCGCCTGGACCTTGAACACGAAGCCGGTGACTTCGGCCGATCCCGGTTCGACCTCGGTCTCGACGGGGGCGGGGGCGTTGCGGGTCTCGGGCGGGGATTCCCTTTTGGCCTTCATCACCTTGGGCGCCGGGGCCCAGTCGCCGATGGCTTTCAGCAGTTCGTCGATGCCGAAGTGGCGAAGCGCCGAGCCCCACAGCACCGGCGTCATGTGACCTTCCAGAAAAGCCTGGCGGTCAAAGGCCGGATAGCCGCCCTCGACCAGTTCAACGGCCTCGGCGAGATTGTCTTGCTCGCCCGCCTCGAAATACTGCGCCGCCTGGTCCAGCGGCAGGGCGGGGGGGTGTTCGGGATCCTCGGCCGACCCGGCGGCCTTGCGGGTATAGGGCTGGAACCGGCCGGTTCCGACCTCGACCATGCCGCGCAGGCGATTGCCGCTCTCGGCCGGCCACCAGATCGGGGCCGGGTCCAGCTGAAGGCGCGATGCGATGTCGTCCAGCAGGGCCATCGGGTCCTGGGCCTCGCGGTCCAGCTTGTTGATGAAGGTGATGATCGGGATGTCGCGCAGGCGGCAGACCTCGAACAGCTTCAGCGTCTGCGGCTCGATGCCCTTGGCGGCGTCCAGCACCATGATGGCGCAGTCGGCGGCGGTCAGGGTGCGATAGGTGTCTTCGGAAAAGTCCTCGTGTCCGGGGGTATCGAGCAGGTTGAACATCTTGCCGTCGTGCTCGAACGTCATGACCGAGGCCGAGACCGAGATACCCCGCTCCTTCTCGATCTTCATCCAGTCCGAACGCGTCCGCCGGTTTTCGCCGCGCGCCCGCACGGCGCCGGCCGCACGAATGGCGCCGCCGGCCAACAGGATATGCTCGGTCAGGGTCGTCTTGCCCGCATCCGGGTGGGCGATGATGGCGAAGGTCCGGCGGCGCGCCGCTTCTTCAGGCAGGGTCAAGGAGGACATGGCGCGCGACTAACCCGCCACGCGCCGAAAGTCACTCGCTGGCGGGAGATGGGGCGGATTCAGACGGTGTTTGCGGAGAGGTTTCCGGCTCCGGCTCGCTGATCTGAGGCGCTTCGGCATCTTGCGTGATTTCCGGCAAGGGCTGGCCCTTTTCGATGGCGGCGATCATGCCGCTTGCGAAGACGGAGGCGGCGCCGCCGTGGGGATTGTTGGCCACCGGTTTCAGCACCGCGATCGCCTCTTCCGGCTTGCTGGTTTTCACCAGGGCGTCCGCATAGGGGAAGCGCACCGCCGCCAGTTGAGGGGCGCGATCCAGCGCCAGGCCCAGGGTCAGCAAATCGTTTTCGTTAGGATAGCCGGGCTGGGTCCGACGGAGTTCGGACATCAGCATAAGGGTGCGGTAGTCGTTCTGACCGGCTGCATAGGCGCGAGAGAGATAGCCGCGCGCCTGGACGCGCAGCGCCTGAGCCTGGTCGTCGTCTTCGGCTTCGCGCGCTTGTTTGAGCCGCTCCTGCGCCAGGAACTGCAAGGCTTCGACATGGTCCGGATCGATGTCCAGCAGGCGTTGAAGCGCACGTTCGCCGGCGGGGCGATCGCCGAAATGGAGACCGGCATGGCCGGCGGCGAGCAAGGCCAGCGGATCGTCCCTATGCCGCGCCGCCAGCCTGGCGACCTCTTGGCCCAAGGCCTGGCGATCTTCGTCAGGGACGCCGATCTTGAGCCGTTGATTGATGAGTAGCAGATCATCGGCGGCGGGCGACAGTCGCGTGACGACGAGGTCGGCCGTTGGAAACTGGCCGCTGAGCGTCCTGCCCATCAGGCGACCACGGGTGTAGCGTCGAAGCGCGACCTGAAGGTCACGAAGCGACATTCCAGTGGAAGCCTCCATCGCAGCTACGGAGTCCTCGCCGCCCGAAACGCGCTTCAGATAGTCTTCCAACTGCTCCAGGCGCGCAGAATCGCTGATGAACCAGTGGGTCAGCAGCCAGGCGATCGGATAGTAGGTCGCTTTCTGACTCTCGGATCGAACTTCACCCGGACGCTTGGTCAGCAGGACATCAAGCGGGATCCAGGTTTCCGCCATAATCCAGTAGGCGCGGTTTTGGTTAAACTGGCCCAGTTGAACTTTCCGATCTCGGACGTCGATGTCCGCGGTCATGTAGTACTCGGCAAAGCCTTCGACGAACCACGCCGGGTAGGATCCGGGGAAGTTGCCCAGCATGAAGTGGTGGGCGTATTCGTGCATCAGGATGTCGTCGCCCGACATCCCGCCGTCGCCGTCGCCTCTGATGGCGACCGCAAAGATATCCTCTTCCGTCGGGAAGTAGGTGCCCATCGTGTTTTCACCGCTCTGCGGGTGCACACGCGTCAGGCCTCGGCGACCGCCGACGAGATAGATCGGCATTTTGCGCTGCGGCTCATCCGACATCGAGCCGCCGTGTCGGACCTGCATGACACGATCGAAAATCTCGAGTTTTTGGACGTAATCGCGCAGGGCGCGCTCGCCGCCGTCGCTATAGACGATGAAGCGTTCGCTTTCGGCCCGCAGCCAGTCCGCCCGCGCTGGCTGAGCCATTGCGGCAAAAACAATCGATCCCACCGCCGCAATGGCGCAGGTTACCAGCTTCGAACTCATACAATCAGTCCCGAACATCCCTTGAGGGCGAAGGTGCAACTTCCACGCGCCGACGTCCAGCCGATTGGTCCACGTAAAATAACCCCTCGCCACGAAGGGCTATCGGAGTCATGCTCGGTTCTGGAGGAGACGATCAGGCCGTCAGAGTCCGACGCTCCCCTCCCGGATCGATCCGGGATCATAGGGAAAGGACAAGGACGATGGCTGTCATCCATCCTCAAGATCGTATCGCCCATGCGCCGCGTGAGCGGGCGCCGCTGCATCCGGCGGTGGGGCTGGTCGTCGGCTTCGGCTTTATCGTAGCCGTGGCGACGCTGGTCCACGTGGTGTTCAACGCCGTCTTCTGACGGCGTTTCAGGCCGCGATCAGGCGGCCAGGCGGTTCCAGACGGCGCGGTCTGCGGAGACGGCGTCGAGGCGACGGCCCTTGGCCTGAAGCTGGCGCATCACCTGTTCGGGCAGGGTGCAGAAACGCGGCTCGACCAGGTCGGGATTGCAGGCGGGTGCCGGCGCCGCGAACAGGGCGGCGTTCACGTCCGGGCTGCGCTCGGCGATCAGCCATGCCAGCCGGCGGGCGCGTTCGGGATCGTTGCGGTGAAGCAGCGGGTCCTCGGCGAACAGTTCGCAGCCCAGTTCCAGCAGATAGTCCAGACCCAGCTTCTCGAACCGGCGCGCGTCGGCGGGCGTGACCGGGCAGGCCTCGTCCAGGTCGAACACGACGTCGTTCAGAAGAAACAGCATGGGCGAGACGCTCGACTGACCGGACGCGAGTTCGTCCGTAAGCTCACAATAGACGCCGTCGCTTGCGGTCCCGTTCACGGACGCGGTTAAGCGTTTGTGACCAGCCGGCTGTCGCCTTGGAAGAAAAGCGACGGCGATGACGCGACGTGACCCTTGCGCCGGCGTGCGGCCTCAGCTTACCTGATCACGCATTGTTACAGGCCGGCGTCGCGCCGGAGAGAGGCCGTCATGACGACCCATGAAGATCGCGCCGGGCTGAAGGTCGCGGGCGAATTGATCGCCCTGATCGAGCAGGACGTACTGCCTGGGCTGGGGCTTGATGCGGCCGCCTTCTGGAGCGGGGCGGCGGCGATCTTCGAGCGGTTCGCGCCCGAGAACCGGGCGCTGCTGGCGCGACGCGACGCCTTGCAGGCCCAGATTGACGACTGGCATCGGGCGCGGCGGGGCCAGCCCTATGATGTGGCGGCGTCGCAGGCCTTCCTGAAAGAGATCGGCTATCTGGTCGAGGAGCCGGCGCCGTTCACGATCGGGACCGAAGGCGTGGACGCCGAGATTGCGCGCATGGCCGGGCCGCAGTTGGTCGTGCCGGTGCTGAACGCTCGCTTCCTTCTGAACGCCGCCAATGCACGGTGGGGCAGCCTGTATGACGCGCTTTACGGCACGGATGCGTTGGGCGACCTGCCGGCCGGCGGCGGCTATGACGCGGCGCGCGGCGCTCGGGTCGTCGCGCGGGCCAAGGCCTTTTTGGACGAGGCGGCGCCGCTGGCGGAGGGTTCGCATACGGATGTCGCCGGCTGGTCGGTAATTGATGGCGCACTGTCGCCCGCGTTGAAGGATGCAGGACAGTTCGTTGGTTTTACCGGCGAGACGACGGCGCCGTCTTCGATCCTGCTGGTCAACAACGGGCTGCACATCGAACTGGTGATCGACCGCAGCCATCCGGTGGGGCGCGGCGATGCGGCGGGTCTGGCGGACGTGGTGCTGGAATCGGCCCTGTCGACCATCGTCGATCTGGAGGATTCCGTCGCGGCCGTCGATGCGGCGGACAAGGCCGAGGCCTATCGCAACTGGCTGGGTCTGATGCGCGGCGACCTGTCCGCGACGTTCAAGAAGGGCGGCGAGACCCTGACCCGCGCCTTGGAGCCGGATCGCCAGTGGACCGCGCCGGACGGGTCCTCGGTGATCCTGAAGGGGCGCAGCCTGCTGTTCGTGCGCAATGTCGGGCATCTGATGACGACCCCGGCCATTCGTCTGGCGGACGGGTCGGAGGCGCCCGAGGGGATCATGGACGCCATCGTGACCAGCCTGATCGCGCTGTATGACATCAAGGGTCTGGGCGGGTTCGGCAACAGCGCGACGGGCTCGGTCTATATCGTCAAACCCAAGATGCACGGTCCGGAAGAGGCCGCCTTCACCGACGGTCTGTTCGATGCGGTCGAGGATCTGCTGGCCATGCCGCGTCATGCGATCAAGGTTGGGGTGATGGACGAGGAGCGCCGGACCTCGGCCAATCTGGCGGCCTGCATTCAGGCGGTGAAGGACCGGATCGTCTTCATCAACACCGGCTTTTTGGATCGTACCGGCGACGAGATCCACACGGCCATGCAGTCCGGGCCGGTGGTGCGAAAGGCGGACATCAAGTCCAGCGCCTGGATCGCGGCCTATGAGGCGAGGAACGTCGCCATCGGCCTGAAATGCGGCCTGTCGGGCAAGGCCCAGATCGGCAAGGGGATGTGGGCGGCGCCGGACCGGATGGCGGACATGCTGGAGCAGAAGATCGGTCATCCGAAGACGGGCGCGAACACCGCCTGGACCCCCTCGCCGACGGCGGCGACCCTGCATGCGCTGCACTATCATGCGGTCGATGTGTTCGCGGTTCAAAAGGATGTGGCCGGGCGCGACACGCCGGGGCTGGAGGCCTTGCTGACCCCGCCGCTGGCGAATGGCGTCAACTGGTCCGAGGACGAGGTGGCGGCCGAATTGGACAACAACGCCCAGGGTATACTGGGCTATGTCGTGCGCTGGATCGATCAGGGGGTGGGGTGTTCCAAGGTGCCGGACATCCACGATATCGGCCTGATGGAGGACCGGGCGACGCTGAGGATCAGTTCGCAGCATATCGCCAACTGGCTGCTGCACGGGGTCTGTACGGCCGATCAGGTCGAGGCGGCGTTCCAGCGCATGGCGGCCAAGGTCGATGGTCAGAATGCGGGCGATCCGCTGTATCGGCCGATGGCGGCGGACCTAGATAACAGTCTGGCCTATCAGGCGGCGCGGGCGCTGGTGTTCGAAGGCGTCGAGCAGCCGAACGGCTATACCGAGCCGTTGCTGCATGCCTGGCGGTTGAAGGCCAAGGCGGCTCAGTCCGTCTGACGGGCTTTGGGTGAGGCGGCCGGTTCCGGAATCTCCGCTTCATCGTCGGCCATGACATCGTCGGCGGCGTCGTTGGCGGTTCGGGCGGGACTTTGCGGGCCGGTCGGTCGCGGCGGTGAGCCGACGCCGTAGCCGAGGCGCTTCAAGGCCTCCTCGCCGTCCAGGCCGAAGGCGGTGCGCAGGCGAAGATCGGTCTGGGGCACCGGCACCTCCACGCCCGCCGCGTCCAGGGCGTCGGCGATCAGCCAGGTGTAGGCGGCGTGCATGGCCGCCGGACGTTTGACGGCGTCGCGCGTGGGCCAGACCACCAGTTCGAACGACAATCCCCGATCGCCGAAGGCCACCAGCCAGACCTGGCTCTTGCGGGCCTCGGTCTCCGGCAGGGTGAAGGGGCTTGCGCGGGCGGCGGCCAGAACCGCATCGCGCACCTGACCCCGGTCCGAACCATAGGCGACGGTGAACGGCACATGGATGCGGCGGGTGTCGCCCTTCATCGTCCAGTTGGTGACGGGCTGTTCGATGAAGCGCGAGTTGGGCACCAGGACATTGACGTTGTCATTGGTGCGGACACGGGTGGCGCGCGGGCCGATCTCCATGATGGCGCCACGGATGCCGATGTCCTCGATCTCGATATAGTCGCCGACCGACACCATCCGGTCGAAGATCAGGAACAGGCCGGAGACGAACTCCTTGACCACCCCCTGCAGCCCGAGACCCACGCCGATGCCCAGCGCGCCGGCAAAGACGGTCAGGGACGACAGGTTCAGCCCGGCCGCCGACAGGGCTGACATAACTCCCACGACGATGATGCCGTAGCCGGCCAGGCGCTCCAGCAGATAGATCGCCTGACGGCTGCGGTCCGAGCGCTCGCGCACCCGGCGCAGCGACCGCGTCACCAGCCAATGGGCGGCGAAGGCGATCAGCAGGATTACGCCCGCGCTGACCAGACCGCCCAGCGTCAGATTGATCCCGGCGATGCGGGCGATCTGCGACTGCTCGATGGTGTCGAGGCTCAGCTTCTGGATCGGAGTGGTCATCGCGTCCTAGAGCGTCCGGCGAACGGTCAAGGTTCCGAGCCTAGATGGCGAAGTCCTCGGTCGAGAAACGCCCATCCAGCCAGGCGACGATGCGCTCGGCGGCGTCCTCGGGCGACATGGTGGTGGTGTCCACGACGATCTCGGGGTGTTCGGGCGCTTCATAGGGGCTGTCGATGCCGGTGAAGTTTTTGAGCTCTCCCGCGCGGGCCTTCTTGTACAGGCCCTTGACGTCGCGAGCCTCGGCCACCGCCAGGGGCGTGTCGACGTGGACCTCGACGAACTCGCCCTCGCCCAGCAGGTCGCGGGCCAGACGGCGTTCGGCGCGGAAGGGCGAGATGAAGCTGACCAGGACGATCAGGCCGGCGTCCACCATCAGTTTGGACACTTCGGCGACGCGGCGGATGTTCTCGACCCGGTCCTCCTCCGTAAAGCCCAGGTCGCGGTTCAGGCCGTGGCGGACATTGTCGCCGTCCAGCAGATAGGTGTGGCGGCCGTCGGCGTGCAGCCGCTTTTCCACCAGATCGGCGATGGTCGACTTGCCTGCGCCCGACAGGCCGGTCAGCCAGACGACGCGTCCCTTCTGGTTCTTGATCGTGGCGCGCGCCGCCTTGTCGACCGACAGCGCCTGCCAGTGGATGTTGTGGGCGCGGCGCAGGGCGAAGTGCAGCAAACCCGCCCCGACCGTGCGGTTCGAGATCCGGTCGATCAGGATGAAACCGCCCAAATCTTTGTTCTCGGCATAGGGGGCGAAGGCGACGGGGGCGTCCAGCGACAGGTTGCAGACGCCGATCTCGTTCAACTCCAGCCGCTTGGCCGGCTGCTGTTCCAAGGTGTTGACGTTCACCTTGTGCTTGGGCTCGGTGATGGTGGCGCCCACCAGCTTTGCGCCGATCTTGAGCAGGTAGGGGCGGCCCGGCAGCAGGGGCTCGTCGTCCATCCAGACCACGGTGGCCTCGAACTGGTCGGCGGCCTCGGGCGGGGCGTCGGCGGAGGCCAGGACGTCGCCGCGCGAGACATCGATCTCGTCGTCCAGGGTCAGGGTGATCGACTGACCAGCGACGGCCTGATCCAGGTCGCCGTCGGCGGTGACGATGCGGGCGACGGTCGAGATCTTGCCGGACGGCAGGACGCGCACCGAATCGCCGGGGCGCACGATCCCGGCGGCGATCTGGCCGGAGAAGCCGCGGAAGTCGAGATTGGGCCGGTTGACCCACTGCACCGGCAGGCGGAAGGGGTCGGCCTGAAGAGCGTCCCCGACCTCCAGCGTTTCCAGCAGGGTCATCAGCGGCGGCCCGGCGTACCAGGGCGAATGGGCGCTGGGTTCGGCGATGTTGTCGCCGCGCAGGGCTGACATCGGGATGGCGTCGAAGGCCTGAAGCCCGATCTGGGCGGCGAAGTCGGAGAAGTCGGCGACGATGGCGTCGAACACGGACCGAGACCAGCCCATGAGGTCCATCTTGTTGACCGCCAGGATGACGTGGCGGATGCCCAGCAGGCTGACCAGATAGGCGTGGCGCCGCGTCTGGGTCAGCACGCCGCGCCGGGCGTCGATCAGGATGACGGCGGCGTCGGCGGTCGAGGCGCCGGTGACCATGTTGCGGGTGTACTGTTCGTGCCCCGGCGTATCGGCGACGATGAACTTCCGCTTTTCGGTCGAGAAGAATCGATAGGCGACGTCGATGGTGATGCCCTGCTCCCGCTCGGCGGCGAGACCATCGACCAGCAGGGCGAAGTCGATGTCGCCGCCTTGCGTGCCGACTCGGCGGCTGTCCGCCTCCAGCGCCGCCATTTGATCCTCGAAGATCATCTTGGAATCGTAGAGCAACCGCCCGATCAGGGTGGACTTGCCGTCGTCCACGCTGCCGCAGGTGATGAAGCGCAGCAGGCTTTTGTGCTGGTGGGCGTCCAGATAGGCGTTGATGTCGCGGGCGATCAGGTCGGACTGGTGAGCCATCAGAAATAGCCCTCCTGCTTCTTCTTCTCCATCGAGGCGGATTGGTCGTGGTCGATCATCCGGCCCTGCCGCTCCGAGGTGGTGGTCAGAAGCATTTCCTGGATGACCTCGGGCAGGGTCGCGGCCGTGCTCTCGACCGCCCCTGTCAAAGGGTAGCAGCCCAGGGTGCGGAAGCGGACGGACTTCATCTGCGGCGTCTCGCCGGGGCGCAGCCGGAACCGGTCGTCATCGACCATGATCAGGGCGCCGTCGCGCTCCACCACCGGCCGCTCGGCCGCCAGATACAGGGGCACGATCGGGATCTGCTCCAGGTGGATGTACTGCCAGACGTCCAGCTCGGTCCAGTTGGAGATGGGGAAGACGCGGATGCTCTCGCCCAGCCGTTTGCGCGTGTTGTAGAGCCGCCAGAGTTCGGGGCGCTGGTTCTTGGGGTCCCAGCGATGTTCGGCAGTGCGGAATGAGAAGATCCGCTCCTTGGCGCGCGACTTCTCCTCGTCGCGACGAGCGCCGCCGAAGGCCGCGTCAAAGCCGTAATGGTTCAGGGCCTGTTTCAGACCTTCGGTCTTCCACAGGTCCGTGTGTAGGGCGGAGCCGTGATCGAACGGGTTGATGCCGCGTGCGAGCGCGTCGGGGTTCTGGTGGACCAGCAGTTCGACGCCCAGATCGGCAGCCGACTGTTCCCGCATCGCGTACATGGCGCGAAACTTCCACGTCGTGTCGACGTGCAGAAGCGGGAAGGGCGGCCTGGACGGATAGAAGGCCTTCTTCGCCAGATGCAGCATGATGGCTGAGTCCTTGCCGATCGAGTACAGCATGACCGGACGTTCGGCCTCGGCCGCCACCTCGCGCAGGATGTGGATGCTTTCGGCCTCCAGACGCTGGAGGTGGGTCAGGCGCGGCGTGGAAAGGGCGGCAGGTTTTTTGGTCAGGGTGGCGGTGGTCACCGGGGCGTCTCCGTCGAACGCCATGTGACAACGCCAAAGGGCGGGACGGGACAAGCGAGGGTTCCTGTTCCCCGCTAGGAGATTTTCGTCCCGCGGCGTCCGATTTCGCCGTCGGTGCGTAACGGAACCAGGGTCGCTGAAAGCGGCTTATGGCTTCGAAACGGAAACGCCCATGTCCAGCCTGAAATCCCTCGCCGCATCAGCCGCCGCCGCGATCGCGCTGGCGGGATGCGTGACCGCACCGTCGCCTTCCGAATATCGCGCGCCCCAGCCGGCCAAGCCGGTGGATGTGCAGCGTCTGTGGTCCGGGCGCTGGCACGAGATCGCGCGTCTGCCGGATCGGTTGACCGACGGCTGCGTCGCCGGCGCGTCGATCTATACGCCGGTGGAGGGCACGCGGGTCGATGTGCGCGACACCTGTCAGGTCGGCACGCCGGACGGCAAGGAAAAGGCCATCGGCGGACGGGGCGAAATCCTCGATCCGGGAATGAACGCCAAGCTGAGGGTCAAATATCTGGCCGGGTTCGTGACCTGGGACTATTGGGTGCTGGACCGGGCGGACGACTACAGCTGGTTCATCTCGGCCGATCCGACCTTCAATCGCCTGTTCATCTACACGCGCGACCTGCCCAGCGAGCAGCAGGTGCGCGCCTTGACCGAACGGGCGCGGTCTCTTGGATACGACGTCAGCCGTCTGGAGTTCCCGGCCCAACCGGCGCGGTAAGGATCAAAGGCCATGCGCTCGCCACGGACGGTTTTGTTCGCCTCGACATTGCTCGCGACGGTGATCGTTTTGGGGGCCTGCGCGGGCGGGACAGCCTTGCCCGTTTCGGCCGGCTTTGGGCCGGACCCGCAACTGCCGGCGCCGCGTCAGGGCTTGCTGCCCACCGTCAATATCGCCCCGGCGTCGAGCTGGCCCGAAGGCGCGACGCCGGTCGCGGCGGCGGGTTTGCGCGTACAGGCGTTCGCGACCGGCCTTGATCACCCGCGCTGGCTCTATCGCCTGCCCAACGGCGATATTCTGGTCGCGGAGTCGAATGCACCGCCCAAGCCCGAAGACAAGAAGGGCGGTCTGCGTGGCTGGGTGATGGGCAAGGTCATGGCCAAGGCCGGCGCCGGTGTCCCGAGCCCCAACAAGATTGTCCTGCTGCGGGACGCGGACGGCGACGGCGCAGCGGAGATCAAGAGCGATTTCCTGACCGGACTGAACTCGCCGTTTGGCATGGCTCTGGTCGGCGACCGGCTGTACGTCGCCAACGCCGATGCGGTGGTGGCCTTTCCGTATCAGAGCGGCCAGACGCAGATCGACGCTGCGGCCACGAAGGTCGCAGACCTGCCCGCCGGCCGCAATCACCACTGGACCAAGAGCCTTGTCGCCGGCCCGGAAGGCCGGCGGCTTTATGTCGGGGTCGGATCGAACTCCAACGTCGGCGAAAACGGCCTGGATGAGGAAGTCGATCGCGCGGCCATCCTGGAGATCGATCCAGCGACGGGCGCGCGGCAGGTCTATGCCTCGGGCCTGCGCAATCCGGTCGGAATGGACTGGAACCCTCAGACCGGCCAGCTATGGGTCGCGGTCAACGAGCGTGATGAAATCGGCGACGATCTGGTGCCCGACTATATGACGTCGGTGACGCCGGGCGCCTTCTATGGCTGGCCGTGGAGCTATTACGGCCAGACTGTCGATACGCGCCCACCCGCCAATCCGGCGATGGTCGCGCGCGCGATCCGGCCGGATTACGCCCTGGGCGCGCACACGGCGTCGCTGGGGCTGACATTCAGCGAGAGCGCGAGCCTGTTGCCGCCAGCCTTGCGTTCAGGCGTTTTCGTCGGCCAGCACGGATCGTGGAATCGCAGCGTGCGCAGCGGCTATAAGGTGATCTTCGTGCCGTTCGTCGATGGGCGTCCCGCTGGACCGCCGCAGGATGTTCTGACCGGCTTTCTGAACGCCCAAGGCCAGGCTCAGGGCCGGCCCGTGGGAGTGCAGATCGACCGGCAAGGCGCGCTGCTGGTCGCCGACGATGTGGGCAATGTCATCTGGCGCGTCAGCGGCGCCTGAAGCTCGATCATAGAAAAAGCCCCGGCCGAAGCCGGGGCTTTCCATTATTCTGCTGAGATCAGTTCAGCGGCTGGACCGTGATCGCTGGAGCGGCGGGCGTGGTCACGACCGGAGCCGGGGTTGAAGCTGCAGGCGCGGTGTTCAACCGGCTGGTGCTCGACGTCGAAGCGGTCGGCGCGGTGTAGGGTTGCGGGCCCGCAGGCGTAGCCGGCGTCTCGACACGCGCGGCGGCCGGCCGTTCAACGGCTGGCGCAGCGCGACGGGCCACGGGTTCAGATCGGAAGAGCGTC
>NZ_DLTK01000033.1:11002-15146 GCF_002500885.1 Brevundimonas sp. UBA7838 | reverse complement strand
TGCGCGCCGTCGCCATCGCCGCGCCCGACGACGCCGTCCTCTCGGCCATCCTGCGCGCCCGCTTCGCCGAACGCAGCATCACCCCATCCGATGACGTGATCGACTATCTGGTTCGACGCCTGGACCGCTCAGCGGAGACCGCCGCCGCCGTGGTCGAAAGTCTGGACGCCCTCCACCGCCCGGTCACGCGCGTTCTGGCGCGTCAGGTGCTGGACGCCATGGACGCCGCCGCCGACTGACCCGCGACATTTTCTCGGCGCCCGCTTGCGGCCGTCACACACGCGCGCGAGAACCGGTTCATGACCGACGCCGCGATCCATGACGACACCCGAGGCGAAGAGGTTCCCGCCTCTCGCGCCCCTCAACTGGCGATGAGCGAAGAGCTGATGGCCTCGCCCAGCCGGTTCTTCAATCGGGAAACCTCGTGGCTGGCGTTCAACGAACGGGTGCTGGAAGAAGCGGCCAACCCCAACCACCCCCTGCTGGAGCGGCTGCGGTTCCTGTCCATTTCGGCCAATAATCTGGACGAGTTCTTCATGACCCGCGTCGCCGGCCTCAAGGGTCAGTTGCGCGAACGGCTGCGCGTCCTGTCCGCCGACGGCCTGACGCCCGCCGACCAGCTGGAGCGGATCAACATCGCCGCCGGCGAGCTGATGGCCGAACAGCAGCTGCGCTGGCGTCAGCTGAAGAAGGAGCTGACGGTCGCCGGCATCGAGATCGTCGATCGCCAGAAGATCACCAAGACCGAGAAGGAGCGTCTGGAACCCGAGTTCCTGAACCAGCTCTTCGCCGTCCTGACGCCGCTCGCCATCGACCCGGCGCACCCCTTCCCCTTCCTGCCCAACCTCGGCTTCTCCCTGGCGCTGAAACTAAAGCGCAAGGGCGAGACCAAGACCTTCTACGCCCTGGTGCCAGTGCCGACCCAGGTTCGCCGGTTCTGGGAACTGCCGACCGACGGCCGCTCCACGCCGGGGCACAAGCGGTTCATTACGCTGGAAAACGTGCTGCTGCTGTTCATCGACCACCTGTTCCCAGGCTGCGAGGTTCAGGAAAAGGGCGTTCTGCGCCTGATCCGCGACTCGGACATCGAGATCGAGGAAGAGGCCGAGGACCTGGTCCTGGAGTTCGAGGAGGCGCTGAAGCAGCGACGTCTGGGCTCGGTGGTGCGGGTCAAGATCGAGGCGTCCATGCCCACCGATCTGCGCGACTTCATCGTTGGCGAGCTGGAGGCCGCGCCCCAGGACGTGGTTCTGGTCGACGGCATGCTGGGTTTGGCCCAGCTGTCGGATCTGATCCCCGGCGGCCATCCGGACCTGAAGTTCAAGGGCTATGAGCCGCGCTATCCCGAACGCGTCCGCGACAATGGCGGCGACGTCTTCGCGGCCATTCGCGAAAAGGATCTGCTGATCCACCACCCGTTCGAGAGCTTCGACGTGGTAGTTCAGTTCCTGCGTCAGGCCGCGCGCGATCCCAATGTCATCGCGATCAAACAGACGCTGTACCGCACCTCCAAGGACAGCCCCATCGTCGCCGCCCTGATCGAGGCGGCCGAGAACGGCAAGAACGTCACCGCCTTGGTCGAACTGAAGGCCCGCTTCGACGAAGAGGCCAATCTGCGCTGGGCGCGGGCGATGGAGCGGGCCGGCGTCCACGTCGTCTTCGGCTTCGTCGAATACAAGACCCACGCCAAGGTCAGTGTCGTGGTCCGGCGCGAGGGCGAGGGCCTGCGCACCTACTGTCACTTCGGCACCGGCAACTATCACCCCGTGACGGCCAAGGTTTACACCGACCTGTCGCTGTTCTCCTGCGACCCCGTCCTGGGGCGCGATGCGACGCGGGTGTTCAACTACATCACGGGCTATGCGACGCCGGACCACCTCGAGGCCCTGGTCGTCTCGCCGCTGAACATGAAGGCCACGCTGATCGAACTGATCGGCAAGGAGATGTCGGCCGCCGCCATGGGCAAGCCCGCCGCCATCTGGGTCAAGCTGAACGCCCTGGTCGATGTCGAGATCATCGACGCCCTTTACCGGGCCAGCCAGTGGGGCGTGCGGATCGATCTGGTGGTGCGCGGCATCTGCTGCCTGCGTCCCGGCGTCCCGGGCCTGTCGGAGAATATCCGGGTCAAGTCGATCGTCGGCCGCTTCCTGGAACACAGCCGCATCGTCTGTTTCGCCAATGGCAAGGACCTGCCGCATGACAAGGCCAAGGTCTTTATCTCTTCGGCCGACTGGATGACGCGAAACCTGGATCGCCGGGTCGAGCTGATGACGCCGATCCGCAACGCCACCGTCCACGATCAGGTGCTGGACCAGATCATGGTCGCCAATCTGAAGGACGATGCACAAAGCTGGGTGCTGGACGCCGAAGGGCGCTATACACGCGTCACCCCCGCCGATCCTGAGCGGCCCTTCTCGGCCCACAAATACTTCATGACAAATCCCAGCCTGTCCGGGCGCGGCCGCAAGGCCAAGAGCCTGCCCGCCGTCCTGCGCTACGAGCGTCCAGGCCGCTGATGCCCGACATCACGCTTACCGACCGCGACATCGCCGCGATCGACATCGGTTCAAACTCAGTTCGTCTGGTCCTGTACCGGCTGGAAGGCCGCGCGATCTGGACTGTCTATAATGAAAAGGTTCTGGCCGGCCTGGGCCGCGACCTGCCGACGACGCGCAAACTGTCGCCCGAGGGCGTGGTCATGGCGATGACGGCGCTGCGCCGTTTCGCCGCCGTGCTGGAAGGCGTGCGGCCTGACGCGACCCTGATCGCCGCCACCGCCGCCGTGCGCGAAGCCTTGGACGGGCCGGAGTTCTGTGAGCGGGTCGCCGCCGAGACCGGCCTCCAAATCCGCGTCCTGTCGGGTGAGGAAGAGGCCAAATATGCGGCCATGGGCGTGCTGGCCGGCGCCCCCCTGGCCCACGGCGTCTCGGCCGACATGGGCGGCGCCAGTCTTGAGCTGACCCGGCTGAACGGACACGGCGTCGAGAACGGCCTGACCCTGCCGCTGGGTCCCTTTGCTCTGGCTGACGGCAAGGCCTTCGACGCCGAGCGCATCAAGGCCCGTATCGATCAGGCCCTGAAACCGATCGCAGGCCAGTTCAAGAGCGAGCGCCTCTACGCCGTGGGCGGCGCCTGGCGGACCTTGGCCCAGGTGCAGATGGGCTTGAAATCCTATCCCTTGAAGGTCGTGCATCAGTATCAGATGTCGGCCGATGAGGCGCTGGAGACCGCGCGTCTGGTGGCGCAGCAGTCGGCGGCCAGCTTGGCCAAACTGCCCGGCGTATCGAAGAAGCGCGCCGAGACCCTGCCCTACGCCGGCCTGGTGCTGGAGGCGTTGATCAAACATCTCGGTCTCAAACAGATCGAGATGTCGGCCTGGGGCGTGCGCGAGGGCCTGCTGTTCGAGACGCTGGACGAGGCGACGCGCACGGCCGATCCGCTGCTGGCCGGCTGCACCGCCCTGGGCGGTCGCCAGGGTGTGGCCCCCGCCCTGCCCGGCGCGCTGAACGGCTGGATTTCCGAAATCGTCGCCGCCCTTCCCGAGGTTTTCGGCGAAAAACGCGACGCCGTTCTGGTCAGCGCCGCTTGCCGTCTGGCGGACCTGGGCGCGCGGCTGCACCCGGATCACAGGCTGGAGCTTGTCTTCGACCAGGTGCTCCGCGCGCCCGTCGCCGGCATCAGCCACACGGAACGCGCCTTTCTGGCCAGCGCGATGAACGCTCGCTACGGCGGCGCGCCCGCCACGCCGCAGCCCGAGGTCATCGACCGCCTGCTCGACGCCGCCGCCGCCAAGCGCGCCCGCGCCATCGGCCTGGCTATCCGTCTGGCCTGCGATCTGTCCGGGCGCTCGCCACAGCTGATGGCCAACGCCACCGCCAAGGTCAAAGGCGGCGACCTGCGCCTGACCGCGACCGAAGGCTACGCCGACGTCCTCTTGGGCGAACAGACCAAGAAGCGCGCCAAGGCCCTCGCCGAGGCGATGGACCTGGGGCTGAAGATCTAAGGCGATCAGCCCGTCTCCTCCCCATCTTATGGGGAGGTGGCGCGGCGCGCCCTCCGCGCCGGGACGGAGGGGTTCTCCAACGCATCATAGGCGCCCGCGGGACTTCAAGAGCCCCTCCACCGCTTCGCGGTCCCCCTCCCC